>JAZRNP010000232.1:0-8886 GCA_045648225.1 Victivallaceae bacterium
GTTGACGATCCGGTGGGATTCCCGAGTGGCTAAAGGGGGCAGACTGTAAATCTGCTAGCATCGCTTTCGGTGGTTCGAATCCACCTCCCACCACCATTTGAAAAATCTGGTGTCGGAATCCACTTTCCGGCAAATAAAAAAACGCTGTTTCAAAACTTTGTTTTGACAGCGTTTTTTTTATTTACCGTTGCGCTTTGCGCTCCCATCTTGCGATGGGAGTGGATTCCTTATTGGTGGTTGCCCTGCGCTTCTCGACCTGCGGTCTCGATGCTCGTGCACACTCGCTTTGCTCGTGTCGAATCCACCTGGTTTGACAGCGCAAAGCGATGTGCGCGAGCGCAGCGAAGGCAATCCACCCAAAAAAGGTGTTTTTGTTTTTTATGCGGGGGGGGATGCTGCCGCATATGCAGTGCCCAAGGGGCAAACAGTGTTGCTCATGAGAGTTTTTGGGAAGTTTTGAGAGCTTTTGAGAAATTTTGGGAGTAAAACCCGCTCTGTTTTTTTGTCGGCAAAGGGGACACTGCATACTATCTGTCGTCCCCACTCAAATCCTCTTAAAATCTCTCAAAGCTTCCCAAAATCTCCCACTCAAAGAGCCAGTTGCCAATCCTCGCCATTTGCAAAACTCCCCCCGCTTTATTCTGTTGTCGGCACCGGGGCCCTTGCATACCATCTTTCGCCCTTAAAATTCCCAGTATTCCTAAAATTCCCCGCATTCCCAGCCAAAGAGCCAACACCCCCCCAGCTTTTGAGCAAGCCATTCTCTTTTTGGCAGATTTTTTTACCGGATTCCTTGACTGATGAGACAACAAGAGTTATATTTCTACAAAAATAGAAAAAAAATCGAAAAATAGTTATAACATTAAAATAATTTTAAATCTCAAACCGTTTTAACGGGTGAAAGGCAGAAGCCTCAAACAACAACCCGAAAAAAGGAGGGAGCAAAAATGAATAAAATGAAAGTTGCAATGACTGTCGCCGTGATTTGCATTGGAACCGGTGCTTTTGCTGCGCCGCGCCATCATCACAATGAAGGATTGGCTCTGGCCAATGGAATTGTCGATCTGGTTTGCCGGGTGATCAAGCCTGCTCCGGTGGTAGTGACTCAACCTGCGGTGGTCACCCAGCCGGTGGTGGTAACTCAACCTGCAGTAGTGACTCAGCCCGCTCCGGTGGTAGTTACCCAACCTGCGCCGGTGGTGGTGACTCAGCCCGCTCCGGTAATAGTGACCCGACCGGTTTATTACACCCGACCGGCTCCGCCGCCGCGTCATCATCCCCGTCCGCATCGGGGCAGAGGTGGTCACCGCCGATGAGATTTCTGTTAAAACGCAAGCAGCGCAAACTGATTGCTGAATTAAAAACCCGCCGTCACGCCGAGGATGACTTGCTCTCCCCGGCGTTACGTCATGATTTTGACCTGATCATCAGCGATCTGGAGAGATCCGAAGCGACCCCGGCGGCGATGAAGTCGGCCCGTGATCGTTTTGCTTCACTTCATCTGCCGGTCAAACGGGGTGCGATGTTTGCATTTCTGGATTTGGTGGCCGTTGTGGGAGCGGTTGCATTCGGTTTGCGCGGTCTGTATTTTCAGCCGTTCCGGATTCCGACCAGTTCGATGCAGCCGACCTTGTACGGGATTCATTATTTGAGCAAAGAAAATGCCAGCAACCGTTTTCTGGAAAAGATTCCGTCACCGCTGAATAAACTGCTTTTTGCCATGACGGATGCTTCGGTGAAATCTCCGGAAAATGCGACCTATTTTTCCGGGAATGAGCGTCTGGTTCCCGGTGCGGTTTTTGACCGTACCGAATTTCCGCTCGGCCGCAGCCTGATTTCGCTGCCGGGTAATCCGGATCAGGTGATTGCTTACGCCAAACTTGCCGACGGTCGCAGTTTCAGCAAAGGAGAAACGATTTCGGACGGATTTGTTTCGCTGGGGGATCATCTTTTTGTTGAACGTTTTTCGCTTTATCTTTCGCCTCCCAAGCGGGGGGATGTAATGGTTTTCACCACTGAAAATCTTAAATACAACGATATTCCTCTGATGCTGACCGGCGGTTATTATTATATCAAACGTCTGGCGGCATTGCCGGGAGATACGGTAAAAATAGTTGACGACCAACTTTATGTGAAGCCATCCGGAAAGGGGGATTTCCGCCGGATACAGGATGTCGAACCCCGGTTTAAAAAGATCTATTCGATGAAAGGCGGTTATCACGGACACCTCAGCCGCATGGGAAATCAGGGGTTTGCCTACGGAGAAGAGTTCACAATTCCGGAAGACACCTATTTAATGCTTGGAGATAATTCCCGATTCAGTATGGACAGCCGCTATTTCGGGACGGTGCACCGCCGCCAGCTGATCGGGCGGGCGTGGTTGACCTTTTATCCGTTGAGCCGCCGGACGGGGATCGTTGACCGGTGTGAAGCTCTGGATGTTCCGACCGGAGAAGCATCGCACAGCACTTTCCCGGTGATGTATCGGCAGTAAACCACACGAACCGAAAGGCGTTTTTATGAGATCGATAATAAGTATTATTTCCCTGTTGGCCGTCATGGCATCATCTGTTCAGGCTGTTCCGGTGAATCTTGCCAAAGGTAAAAAAGTTTTCTATGCAGTATCTCCTGATAATCCTAAGGACAATGAGGTTTCCAAACTTACCGACGGTCTGATCAATCTGCCGCCAGGAGTGTCGCAGAATTCCGGACACAACGACTATTTTGATGAAAGTCAGCAGGATTATACCGGTTCGCAAACCATGCATGCCAGTCACACCGTCGGCTGGCATTGGAAAGGCAGCGGAGATATTATTCATGGTGTTCCGCTGGTGATCGATCTTGGCAAAAGCGAAGTCATCAGAGAAGTCAAAGTAAGAGCCGCCAGTTTCACCCGGGCGATGTACCGTTTTTCTTTGCCCCGGGAATTTATTTTTACCGCCAGTGCTGACGGACAGAATTTTTACCGGATATCCGCTTCGGTCAAGGTGACCAGCGATGGTGCTGACAACATTGCCCCCGGCAGCAGAGAGATCAGAATGATGGAAAACCGGAACCGTTGGGTTACGGTAAAAGCTGATGCCGGAAATATTCGTGCCCGCTACATCGGTTTGATCGTGAAGGCCGAAGGTTTTATGTATTATCTCGATGAAATTGAAGTTTTGCAAGGCGATAAAGTTTCTGAAAATGCAGAAAAAAATCTTTACTGTGCTGAAAAGCGGGAGATATTTACCATCGGTCACGGTCTGGCTCATCAGGATGCGGTGGTGCTGCGTCCGATGACTTCAAAGTTGTATGTTCCTGCAGACGGGGTATTTGCTCCGTCCAAACTCTTTTTCCGGGATCTCCGTTCTTCAGTCGATGCCAATGGCAAAAAGATCCGGCTCAACACCAAATATTGTTTTAATATCTCGCTGCCGGAAAATGTTGAGCTTTACACCGGAGGCAAACTTTTCAATGATCAGTTCAAGCACACGCTGATCCGCAAAAACGGCCGGAACAACTACTATTTATACGACATCAAGGCTCCGAATAAAAAGGTTGAATGGAAAAGCAGTCTCGGCAAACTGCGAACCGATAAAGCATTGAATTTTCTGTTTTTCCATACCACCGGTCCCGTCAAACCCGGTGCGACGGCAACTTTTTCTGTCCGGATCGGGCATGAAAAATTCACTTCGGTGACGGTTCCGGTAGAAGTTTTGAATTTCCCGGCTGCTCCCCGGAACCGGCTCCCCGCATCGGTGAGTATTACCTGGATGCCGGAGATGTACAGCGATCACTGGCCGGAATTTTTCCGGGATTACAAACGTTTCGGTTTTAATGGTGTTCCGCTTTTTTCCACCAGATGGAAATATTTCCGTCCGGAACCGGAAAATTATTCTCCCGCCCGTACCGCGGAACGGTCCGCCCGGATCCGGAAAGCCGGACTGGATGTCATTCAGGTGGATTCGCCACTGCATACGATGGTCTGGTCGAAACCGGTTCCCTGCACCTACAAAGGTGCCCGGGATTTCTGTATATCCTACCGTGGAGAGATTTTTCAGAAGCATATTGCCGAACTGGGAGAATTCGCCCGGGCATCCCGGCCGGATATGGTCATTATCGATATTGAACTTATGGGGCGGGCATTGAAAAGCAATCCGGACAATCTTCTGAAGTGCAAACGCTGCGCCCCGTTGATCAAGGCCTCCGGACTTACCCCGCGGGAATATGTACTTAAATGCGGAGCTGAACTTTACCGGATTTTGAAATCAGCTTATGCCTCGGGAGCGGTGAAAGATTTCCGTTTCGGGCAGTATGATGTGTTTGCCGGACAGACGGCAGAACGCAAACACGCTTATCACTTTACCTGGGATTTTGACCGGAATTATCCGCAGATGCTCAATTTGTCCATGCCGGCACTCTATACGGCCGGTTTATTTGATGTCAACCACCGGCGGGTGCGCAGTCAATATGAAAAAATCCGGAAAAACTGGGTAATTTCCGCATGGGTGACTCCCGGAACTTACGGTTATTGCGCTCCGGAAAAGATGGAACATCTGGTCTATGAGCATATTTTGAACGGCGGCAATATCATGATTTACGGCGTGTATGATTTTTATTCCCCGTTGCAGATGTATTATTTTGCCCGGGCACTGACCACGTTGGACAAATATACTGAATTATTGAAAACCGGTCAGCCGGATTTGAGTTTCAAGTGCGGAAATGAGCGGTTGGCTGCCACCAGATTCAATTCTGATCGCAAAGAATTGATCTATGTCGCCAATTATTCCGGTTTTGAAACGGAAAAATTCACTTTGGATATATTTGGAAATGCGATTGATGTTTCTACCGGCAAAAAAATTCCTGCCGGCAAACATGAATTCAAGGTTGCTCCGGCAAAATTTATATTGATCTATCAGGAAAAATGATTTTGAAAGGAACCCGATTCAAATGAAAAGTATACTGTTTTTGCGGGAAAAAAAGTCTCCATTGTTCTCCGGATACTCATTCACATTGATAGAACTGCTGGTGGTTATTGCAATTATTGCGATTCTGGCGGCGATGCTTCTCCCGGCACTGCAGAAGGCCCGGGAACGCGGCCGCAGTGCAAGTTGCGTTTCCAATTTGAAACAGTTGACATCCACCATGCAGTTATATGCTTCTGAATATGATGATTACCCCTTTTATTGCCGTCCGACAACCGGCGAAGGCACCATCGCCAAAGGCGGCGGCACAATTTATGATTCAGCCGGTATATCCAACTGGAATACCACCAGAAAAAATCGTTTCTGGCCGGGACAGGCTCTGCAGTATTTGAAAAATACAAACATATTCACCTGTCCGAGTGCCGAGATTGACAAAAGTTACGACGATCTGACTAAAACTCATGGACACATCACCTATGCCGCCAACGGCAAACTTTACAACGAGTTGAACAGCTCAAATGAAGAGATCCGGGCAACGGCAAAACTTGGCAGCATCCGCAATCCCTCGTCAAAAATTGCTTTCAGTGAGCTCAATCCGAGCGGTTCCCGGGCCTATTTGCTCCCGTATCGCAATGCGGATCACGGTTCATGGTATATGCATATAAGGCAGTGTAACAGCATTCACAATTCCAAGCGTCTTGGAAACACCGGCCGTTGTGACGGTTCGGTGCAAATCATGTATGCTGCACAGCAAAAGTCAAGTTGGGAAAATTATAATATCGCAGACGAATAAGGAATCGGGAATGAAAAAATATCTGATTGCAGCATTGTTGAGTTCGCTGTTTGCCTTGCAGGCACAGCATAATTTGTTTGAGCGTTTTGATACGCCCGCTTGTAAAGGCGGATTGAGCAACGGCGGAATGATCGATCTCAAAGCCGGTGTGGAAAAGGGAGCACTTACTGCCCGCGGCAACAAGAAAAATTTTCAGTATATCTATGCATATAAATTTCCGGTTGCGGCGGGAGAAAAATATACGTTGACTTTCAACATACGCACTTCCGGGTCCACCGGTATCTGGGCGATGATTCTGTTTGATGCTGAAAAAGGGAAAAAGGCTCCTGCTCCGATCTACTTTAAAGTCGGTGCGACCGGAAACAACTGGAGTTTCCGGATCTTTGATTTTACGATTCCGCAGGGGGCGGTTCAGGCTGGTTTGAGATTGCGGCTGGCCGGTGTGCCCTCTTCCCAGCAGGTGTGGATCGATAATTTGCGAATTGCTCCGCAGGGAAAATTGCACATGACCGATTTTGAAACCGCATTTGATGACTGGCAGTACAACCGTCATTTGATCTTTGACCGTTTCATGATGCGCAATACTGCAAAAATCATCAATGAATGGAAAGAGGCAAAAGTTGGAGAAGCTTTTTTCCGTGCCACCGGCAACGGTGCAAAAATGCAGTATCCGCTTTATATCGAAAATCTTTCCGTGACCCCCGGATGCAGTTATATTTTTACGTCATTTTTAAAGGCCAGTGCCAGTTTCCGTTATCCCAACAACGGTATGATCATATTCTTTTACAAAGATGCGGCCGGAAAACCGGTCGGACAATCCCGTTATCACATCCGGGCGACGGATGGAGAATGGAAGGAATTCACCCACACCTTTACCGTTTCACCCAAAGCGGTGATGCTGGATATCGGACTCAATATGCGCAAGATGTCGGAAAATGAGTTCGTTCAGCTCGATCACATCCGTTTCCGCAAGAGCACCAGCAATGTGGAGTGTTCGGTGTCGATCGATCCGGATAAACAGACGATGCTCCTGAACAATATGATCTCGGCAGATATCAAACAGGAAACCATCAAGTCTTGTGAATATGTTTTTTCCAATGGCAAAAAACTTCTGGCGAAACCCCACTCTCCGATGACCATCCCGCTGGCTGATTTTGCTGACGGCAAATATACCGTCACCATGAAGTTGCAGTTCTCCGACGGAAAGAGCCGGATAACTCCGGCAAAGACCTTTGTCATTTGCCGGAATCCAGTGTGGAGAAACGAGCTCGGAGTGCTGAAAGACAACGATCAGCCGCCGGCTCCGTGGAAAAAGTTGACCCGGAATCATAACGATGTTTCCAGCTGGAACAACACCTTCGTTTTTCCCGGCAAAGAGTTCATTGCCAATATCCGGGAGACCGGTTCCGGGATCATGCTGCTGAGCAAGCCCCTGACCATAACCGTCAACGGCGAAAAGATCCGTCCCGGTGCCGCCTCCTGGGTGGATGGCAATTCCAGAACTCTGGCCACGATGCCGTGTCAGGGAAAAAATTGGAGCGGAACGCTCAAATGCAAGATCGATTATACCGGTTTTGCCCATTTTACGCTGGATATCACCGCTGCCGGAAATTTTGAATTGAAGCAGTGCGACCTTGATTTCGATGTTGACAATATGAAGTTCCTCTACCGCAGTGACGATTCCTGGACGGCCATCGGAGCGGTCGATCTGAAAAAGAAACCGGTCTGGGAAAGCAAGACTTTTTACAATGAACTGCAGTTCGGTAACGAAGACCGGGGAGTGGCATTTTTCACCGATAAACTTTTCCCGGCCAAGGCCAAACTGGACAAAAGCTGGATTAAAGTCAATGGAAGTTCTGTAAAGATCAGCATGGTCAATGCCCCGTTGAAATTGGCTTCGGGGAAAAATTTCCGTACCGATTTCGGCTTGCAGCCCTATCCGTATCGTCCGGCGGAGCAAAATTGGAAAAAGATCCGCTTCCGTGCCGGAAAATACAAAAATCTTGAATTGTTGTGGCACACTCAGGGCCATTATAAATATTGCGGTTCGACTTCAGAAGCGGCACAGCCGGAAAGAATCCGGGAATTTATAAACAAAAAGCGGGGCAAAGTGCTCTATTATCAGTTCCCGTTTTACATCATGGACAATATCCCTGAGTGGAGCTATTTTGAAAAACGTTGGAAAGGCATCCCCGCCCGGGCTTACGATCTGCGCAAAAAAGGCGGCATGGCGTGGAAAGCCCGTCTGACTGATAAAGATTGGCAGGATTACTATCTGCATCACTTTGTCGATCATTTGAAAAATTTTGCCTGGGACGGAGTTTATTATGACTGCTTCGGCAGTGATGTTTTTGTGGAAAACGGCGAAACTTTTCACCCGGTTTTCGCCTGCCGCACCTTCCAGGAACGTATATATATAGCACAGCGGTTGAACAATCCGCAATCTCTGACCGTGACCCATACCGGCGGCTCCCAGTCCGGCAGTGCATCGGCTTTTGCCAATGTTATTCTGATGGGCGAGCAGTATCGCGGCCAGTGTGTCCGCCACACCTATCCGCTGGAATTTCTGACGCTGGATGAGTTCCGTTATGAAAATGCGGTCAATATGGGCCCGGATCGGATGTTCCTGCCCCAGTACCGGGATCAGGCCAAGATCAGCAGTCCCAAAGTCGCTTCGCACATCATGGGTTTGGTGATGACCCACAATCTGATGCTTTATCCGAACTTTATCAACAAAAAAATTGAGTTGTCCGTCCGTTACCGTCAGTTCGATTTCGGCATGGAAAGCAGCACCTTTTATCCTTATTGGAAAGATTCCAAAGAAGCTCTGCCTGCGTGCAGCAATCCCGGCGTCGTAGGCAGCTGCTGGAAAAATGAAAAAGGCATCCTGATGGCGATTTTGAATCCGGGTAAAACTGCGCAGAAATTCAGCATAACTCTGCCTCCGGGATACCGGATGAAATATTATTTCTCTCCGGAACAGCAAAAGGAGCTGAGCGGAAGCGAGTTCAGCCTTGAGGGGTATATGTCTGCACTGGTATTGCTTGAAAAAAATTAAAAATAGAGGTTCCGTTATTCTATGAAGTATTCAAAAGCTGTCCATGGACAGGTAAAGCTGAATAGCTTTACCTTAATAGAGTTGTTGGTCGTCATTGCCATTATCGCCATTCTGGAAGTCGGATCGTA
>JAZRNP010000233.1:0-3124 GCA_045648225.1 Victivallaceae bacterium
CAAACGCGGCGAAGACCGGATCGAATTCAAAAACACCATGAACCGCCTCGGTATCCCGATGGCGAAATCCGAACCCAGTTACTCCGTCGAAGAAGCCGAAAAAATCGCTTCACAGCTCGGCTATCCGGTGGTGCTCCGTCCGGCTTACACCATGGGTGGTACCGGCGGCGGTATCGTTTACAATGTTGAAGAACTCCGGGAAGTCGTCGCCCGCGGTCTTGCCGCCAGTCTGATCCATCAGGTGCTGGTTGAAGAGTGCGTGCTCGGCTGGGAAGAGCTTGAACTCGAAGTCATCCGGGATGCCAAAGGCAACAAAATCACCGTCTGCTTTATTGAAAACGTTGACCCGGTCGGTGTCCATACCGGAGACAGTTTCTGCGTCGCTCCCATGCTCACCATCTCTCCTGAAGTTCAGGCTGAACTTCAGGATTACAGCTACCGCATCATCGATGCTATCGGTGTTACCGGCGGCTGCAACGTCCAGTTCGCCCGCAACCGGGAAAACGGACGGGTAATCGTTATTGAAATCAACCCCCGTACCAGCCGTTCCAGCGCGCTGGCCAGTAAAGCTACCGGTTTCCCCATCGCTCATGTTTCCACCAAGCTTGCCACCGGCGTGACCTTGGATGAACTTCCCTACTACCGTGACGGTTCGTTGGATAAGTACACTCCCTCCGGCGATTATGTCGTGGCCAAATTCGCCCGCTGGGCATTTGAGAAATTCCCGCAGGCGGTTGACCGGCTCGGCACCCAGATGAAAGCGGTCGGCGAAGTCATGAGTATCGGTAAGGACTTCAAAGAAGCTTTCCAGAAAGCTATCCGCGGTTTGGAAATCGGCCGCAGCGGCCCGGGGCTTGATCGCAAGATCGAAGCGATCCCCTATGATGAACTGCTTCAGAAGGTCGCTTCTCCCTCCAGTGAAAGATTCTTCCACCTTTATGAAGCATTCAAAAAAGGTTTGAGCGTCGATGATGCATTCAAGATGACCAGCATCGCGAAGTTTTTCCTTGCGGAAATCCGTGAACTGGCACTCTTTGAACTGGAACTTGCCAAATATAACTGGATGCGTCTGCCGGATGAAATGCTGATCAAAGCCAAAAAGTATGCTTTCTCCGACAAATATCTGGCAAAACTTTTCAGCATTGAAGAGCGCGCCGTGCGTAAACGCCGTCTGGAACTTGGCTGCACCGCTACTTTCTGCCGGGTCCCGGTGAGCGGCGTTGCCGGCAATGAGGACTACTACTACTCCACCTACAGCGGCGCACCGGATGAAGTACCCGTTTCCGATAAAAAGAAGATCATGATCCTCGGCGGAGGTCCCAACCGTATCGGTCAGGGTATCGAATTTGACTACACCTGCGTCCATGCCGCTTTTGCGCTGCGGGATGCCGGTTATGAATCAGTTCTGGTCAACTGCAACCCGGAAACTGTTTCCACCGACTATGATACCAGTGACAAGCTCTATTTTGAACCGCTTACCACTGAAGATGTGCTGGCTATCCATGCCAAGGAAAACCCCGAAGGCGTCATCGTTCAGTTCGGCGGTCAGACTCCGCTCAACATCGCTCAGGAGCTCAAAGATGCCGGTGTCCGTATCATCGGAACCCAGCCGGAAGGTATCCGTCTCGCCGAAGACCGGGAATATTTCCGTGAACGCATGATCGCTCTCGATGTCAATCAGCCCGAAAGCGGCATCGCCCGTTCGCTGGATGAAGCTGTCGCCCTCGGCCGCAAGATCGGTTATCCGGTGATGGTTCGTCCCAGTTTCGTGCTCGGTGGACGCGGCATGATGGTCATTTACGAAGAAAATATGCTCAAACGCTATGCCGTTGAAGCCATTCAGGTCAGTCCCGAATATCCGATGCTGATCGACCGTTTCCTCGACCATGCCATTGAGTGCGAAGTCGATGCCATCAGCGACGGCGAAGAGGTCTATATGCCCGCAGTGATGGAACATATTGAGCTTGCCGGTATCCACTCCGGTGACTCCGGTTGTTCGATCCCGCCGGTGACTCTGTCCAAAGAGATCCTCAAGGTTATCGAAGAAAAAGCTGCCGCTATTGCCCGGGATTTCCGTGTTATCGGTATTCTCAATGTTCAGTTCGCCGTCTGCGAAGACAAGGTCTGGATCATCGAAGCCAACCCCCGTGCTTCCCGTACGGTTCCGGTCGTCTCCAAAGTCACCGGTGCTCCGCTGGCCCGTATCGCCACCAATTTGATGCTGGGACGCAAGCTCTCTGAATTCCGGGATCTGCTCCGTCAGCCTCCGACCGATTACTACGGTGTCAAAGAGGCGGTCTTCCCCTTCAATATGTTCCCCGAAGTCGACCCGATCCTCGGACCGGAAATGCGCGCTACCGGTGAAGTTATGGGATTGGCATCAACTTTCGGCATGGCGTACTATAAAGCTCAGCAGGCTGCCGGTTCCCAGCTGCCGCTTTCCGGCAAGGTGCTGGTCAGCGTCCGGGAACGGGAACGGGCCGAATTGCTCCCCGTGGTCAAGACCCTCTCCGAACTCGGATTTGATCTGGTCGCCACCGAAGGTACCGGTAAATTCCTCGATGACAACGGCATCAAGCACACGTTGGTTCATAAGCTCAATGAGGGCCGTCCCAATGTTGCCGACCTTATCCGCAACCGGGAAGTCGCTCTGATCATCAATACTCCGATGGGCCGTTTGAGCAAGATCGACGACAGCTGCATCCGGATGATGGCTATTCAGTACAAGATCCCCTACATGACCACCATCGCAGCGGCTCAGGCCACTGCCACCGGTATCAAAGAGGCGATCAACGGCAGTGCTCCGCTGAAGTCACTTCAGGAATATCTGAAAAAGTAATCCGGCGCAATCCAAGGAGAGTTCAGTAAGTGTTTTCGGCATTGGTAATAGTTTCACTTTTGCTGATAATTGCAACCGCTGTGGCGGTGATCAGTTTCCGGCGGATGTCGGAGTTGCGGATGGATTTGACCTCCGCAACTTTGAGCCGGACTGAAATAGCCAACTTTCTCTCCCGTTTTGCCACCGGAATAAATTGTGACGACGGAGTGGATGGTGCCATGCACTCCGCCGCCAGATATGTCTGCGAACAGATCGAAGCCAGTTCGGTCGCCATTTACGGACTTA
>JAZRNP010000234.1:0-4447 GCA_045648225.1 Victivallaceae bacterium
GTGGCTGCAGCGGATGGCATTGACATTGAAACGCTTCATGGTCACCAGATCAAGTTTCAAGGTTTCAAAAGGAACCGCCCGGCCCATGGTATCGTGGTGTTCATGGCGGTTCACGCCGCAAATAAGCACCTTCTGACCGTTGACCAGAAACTTCCGGTCCTTCACCTCGTAACGGCGGAATCCGGTACGCACGGAGACGGCATCGATAAAGTTTCCGTCTTTATCGGTCAACTCCACCGTCAAAATACACAGCTGCGGATTTTCGGCATTCCACTGGGGAACTGCGGGCAGCTTGATCTGCGAAGCGACCTGAAAGCGGCGCAGATTGATTCTTGAAGCAGATTCCAAAAGCTCCATCGGGATCCGCTTGAATTCCGGATCTCCGGAGTAAAGCTCTTTTCCCTGCGGATCATAAAGCCGGACTCTGACCGAACTGCTCTTTGAAGCGTCAAGAGATGAAAAATCAATAATAGCCTGATAATCCAGAATTCCGGTGGACAGATCATCATCCAGCAGAGCTTTGACAAAAACATCCGCAACGGCGTTGAGCGGCTCTTCGCAAAGATAGACCGAACGGAAAAGTCCGGGCATATACCAGTAATCCTGATCTTCGATGTAGGTTCCGTCGGACCATTTGACCACCGTTGCAGCGATGATATTGGTTCCGGCGTGGAGCAGAGAAGTGACATCGAATTCCGTTGCACCGCGGGAATCTTTGGAAGCACCGGCGAATTTGCCGTTGACATGACAGAAAAGCACACTTTCGGCACCGTCAAAATGCAGAAGATAGCGTTTGGCCGGATCGACTTTTTCAAGATTCAGTTCCCGGCGGTAAATACCGGTCGGGTTCTTTGCCGGGATTTCCGGCGGAACCGCCTTGAACGGCATATCGACATTGGTGTAATGAGGATTATCCGGCACGCTGTCCCGCATCACCCAGCAATCCGGTACAGATACGGTCTCCCAGGAGGAATCGTTGAACTGTTCAGCGTAACAGTTTTCATCAATTTCCCCGGGAGCTTCGGTATAGAAAAATTTCCAGTTTCCGTTGAGGTCGGTAATCAAAGGTGAAAATTCTTTTTTGTAAAGTTTGGCCTGTTCCTCTGAATCAAAGTGAAACATGGTGGCCCGGCTGCTTTCCCGGCACATACCCTGCAATTCAGGGCTGGTCAAAAAGGCTTTACTTATTTTCATTTCATCCTCCCAGATGTTAAGTAAAAAGTCATTTCAGGAAATATACCACCGCAAACAGAGTTATTCAAGAATTCAAAATAAATCAATTTACAGATTTTTGCACATAACCCTTTTTTTTTTGCGTTTTATGTGCTATCTTATAAGAACAACTCTTTTTATATAATCTGGACAGGTTTTATGGAATACAAACGCAGCATCATTTTCAGGATATTCAAGACCGTACTGCAAACGGCAATTGCAGCGGTGATCCTGTTTTTGCTGATAACCAGACATCAGGAACAATTCAAACAATGTCTGGAACAATTCAATTACCCGGTTCTGCTGCCGGCACTTTGCTGTTATCTGCTTCACATTTTGACCGGAGCATGGCGATGGCGCAAACTGGCCTCACTGCAGGGATTCAACTTATCATTTTTTGAATCGTTTTCATTGACCATGCAGGGCGTGTTTTTTTCATTGATAATCCCCGGCGGTGCCATCGGAGGCGATGTCGCAAAAATGGGTCTGCTGGCCCGGCGGCGTCAACCGGGGAACCGGGCCGAGGGAATATTCACCATATTCATGGACCGGATCGTGGGAATGGTGGCATTGTTTATTTTGAGTTCAGTGATGCTGACACTCTATGTCAGCAAACTGGATACTCTTGAAATCGCAGGATTGACCAAGACTCAAATAAAACTCGGGATCGCACTGCTTTATGCATTGAGTTTCACCGGGATCTTCTGCGGGATCGCCATCTTTTTTCACCGGAAGCTGCAGAAACTTCCCGGAGTCATCACGCTGATGAACTGGATCGACCGGCATCTGAACAACGCCTCCTCCCGGATCACGGCAATGGCGGATTCCTATGCCAATTCACCACGGGAATTGAGTATGCTCACCTTGCTGAGCATTGCCGGAGTCCATATCATGTCCATGAGTCCTATGTTTTTCATACTCCACGGTGCCGGAGTAGAGTTGAATGCACAGACAATATTGATGGTGCTCAGTGCCACGACCATTGGCAACATTGCCGGTCTGATCCCCATAACGCCCGGAGGGATCGGGTTGAGGGATCTGGTTGTAATCTCATTGCTCACCGCCGGAGGCATCACTTCCGGAACCGCAGATACGGCTCAGGTTATGGCAACCGGCCTCTCGGTATTTGTCAGTTTGACCGGAGGAGTGTTTTTGCTGTTTGAATCAAGTGCGTTCCGTCGCCAATCAGGGAAGTCCACCCAATGAACCAGATACAGTTGAATATCGCTTTGGAAAAAAGTTCAAATTTATTGCGTTCAGCACTGAATGACGGAAAATTTGTCTTCCTTGCTGAATGCAAATTACCGGAAGAAACCTGCAATCCGGATGCCGCCGCTGAGCGGATCATGCCGCTGGCAGAAAAGATGTGGAGCTTCGATGATCTCTGCGGCGGATTGGCCGTTGCCGATCTGCCCGGCAGTGCCTGCAGTGCGGCCGAATTCGCCTCGGCCCTGCCGGAAGCGATGCGCAACCGCAATCTGTTTTATCTGTCAGGTTCCGGCCGTGACCGAGCCGGGATCGACCGGGAACTCAAACTTGCGGCCGGAGCCGGGATTGAAAATATCGTCGCCGTCACCGGAGATGCCTGGGGCGAAAATCTGCGTTCCTGCCGTGCCCGCAACTACACCGGATGTTTAAAAATACTCGAAGCACTCAAAAGCAGCGGTTCCTTCTGGTACGGTGCGACCGTCAATCCGTTTCATTACCGGGCGGAAACCATGCTCGGATCATTGCAGTATTTTCACAAAAAATTGATTACCGGAGCCGAATTCGCAGTCGTGCAGTCCGGCTGGGATATGCTGCAGAATCAGACTTTATTCTGGTATATGCTCCGCAACAAAATATTCATGCCCACGTTGATCAGAATCACGCTGCTGACTCCGGAAAAGGTGGAAAAAATCATTTCCGGAGCAATTCCCGGAGTGACCATTCCCCGGGATTTCAAAAAACAGTTGGAAAAAGAACTTTGCGGAAACAGTGCCCAATTTGAAGCATCCCAGTACCGCCGTCTGGAACTTCAGGTCGCCGGAGCCCGTTTGATGGGAGCTTCCGGAGTGCAGATCAGCGGAATAAGTTATCCCGGCAAAGCGGATATTGTCGCCCGGAGAATCCGCTCGGCACTCAATGAATTCAAAAGTTTCGACCACTGGCTCAATGAGTACAACCATTATCAGGCCGAAGTCGAAATGACGATGTCGCACCATAAATTCCGACTTTACGACCGGGTGCTGCGCAGGGATTATCCCTTTGACGATCCGCCTTCCGGAAAGGACAGCGTCGGAATCAAACTTTCCCGGAAAGAAAAAATCAACCACCGGATCTGCCGGACACTATTCCGCAATGCCGACCGGCGCAAAGCCAGCTGCGACCGGCTGTTGAAAAAACTTTTTGCTTCATGCTGCGGCTGCAGCAAATGCCGTTTGCCGAAACACGAATTTGTCTGTGTTGAAAATTGTCCGAAACATCTCAATGACGGTCCGTGCGGCGGGGTAAAAGAGAATGGATTCTGCGAAATCGGAAACTTTGAATGTGTCCATGTCAAAATTGTTCGATTTTCTTCAGATACAAAGCGCACAATTGATTTGGAATAACAGCGATTATGCGCTATATTATATGAAATACATTTTTCGTAAGGAGTAATAAACTATTATGGTCGTCTTGTTCGTCTGTACCGGAAACACCTGCCGCAGTCCGATGGCAGAGTTGTTTTTCCGTGCCGAACTCGCCCGTCGCCAAATATCCGGCGTAACGGTGAAATCGGCCGGACTTGCGGCATACCCCAACACTCCCATAAGCGAAAATGCGGAAAAGGTCCTGAATGAAAACAACATCTCCGGAGAAAAGTTCCGCAGCACCAGAGCCGGAGTTGAATTGTTGGACAGCTGCGACCTGATCATCACTATGACAGCTCTTCACCGGCAGACACTGCTCAATGCCCTGCCTGATCTGGCGAAAAAGACATTCACACTTCTGGAAATTTCAGACGGCGGCGATGTTCCCGACCCCTACGGCGGAAGTGTTGATGATTACCGTAATACTTTTGAAATCATGCGCCCTGCCCTGATCAGCTGGGCCGGGCATATCGAAAAAATATAACAATTTAATATAAACAACTTATATAACAAAATTTGAAAGGTTTTGTCATGAAACAAATCTCCGACATCAAAAAGAGTGCTCTTGCAATCGCCATCGGTTCCGATCATGGTGGTTTTGAGCTCAAAACCACCATGATCGG
>JAZRNP010000235.1:0-1937 GCA_045648225.1 Victivallaceae bacterium
ACCGCTTGGCCTCCGACTTGCTCTGATCATCTTTCGGATTGCAGAGCAGTTTCAAGTAGGCAACGGCATCTTTGATCTCCCGTCGGGCATAGAATTGCTGACCTCCGACCAGACGGTAGGGGATCCCGGCCTGACGCAGAGATTGTTCCAGCTGGCGGGAGAGCTGGTTTGAACGGTAAAGAATTGCAAAATCCCGGTACTGCAGCTCCGGTCGTTCGCCTTTGCGTGAGGCGATGAGGTCGGCGATGAAAGATGCTTCCGTATCATCCCGGTCAAGAACGGTTATTTTGGGTTTTTCCGCATCTGCAAATGCGCTCCACAATTTTTTGTCGTGGCGGCGGCTTCCGGTCCCGATGATCGCATTTGCTGCGTGCAAAATTGCCGGCTGTGAACGGTAATTCTGTTCCAGTTTGACTACTTTGGTTCCGGGGAAAATCTGCGGGAAGTCAAGGATGTTGCCCACATCGGCTCCCCGCCAGGAGTAGATGCTCTGGTCGTCGTCGCCTACCACGCAGAGATTGCATTTTTCTCCGGCAAGCATCTTGACCAATGCGAACTGGGCGGCGTTGGTATCCTGATATTCGTCGACCAGCAGATACTGGAAACGTTGTTTGTAACTTTCCAACACCTCCGGATGCTCATTGAAAAGTCGCCAGACCAGAAGCAGCATATCGTCAAAATCGATCAGATTCTGGGTTTCCATCAGATCCCGGTATTTTTCGTAGATGTGGGCAACGGTGGCTTCAAAATCATTTCCGGCAGAAGCAAGAGCGGCTTCGGGAGTTTTAAGATGGTTTTTCCAGTTGCTGATTATGGCAAAAGCCTTGGCTGCAGGGAATCCTTCGTAATTGCAGCCGCACTCTCCTGATGCCTGTTTGAAAATTCCCTGCTGGTCGGATTCGTCCGCAACCGTAAAGCCGCCGATGAATCCCAGTTTGGCAATGTGTTTGCGCAAGATCCCGATGCAGAAGCTGTGAAAGGTTCCGAGAGTCACCTCTTTTGCCATTTTCTCATCGATCAATTGGGCCAGCCGTTCCCGCATTTCCCGGGCGGCTTTGTTGGTAAAGGTCAGTCCGAGAATCTGATGCGGCTGGATTCCATCGGCGATCATGCAGGCAATGCGGAATGTGATGACCCGGGTTTTGCCGGTTCCTGCACCGGCAAGGACCAGTACCGGTCCCTGATGAGTTCCGGCGGCTTCGGCCTGAGCCGGATTGAGCGAATCTAAAATAGCTTGACGGGTCATCTGCATAAAATTACCAAAATCCTTGATTTGTCTGTGGGAGTGAATATATCACAAAAAACTGATTTTTCAAGTGTTTTTTTACCTGAAAAATCAGTCATTTGAAACGATGTTTTATTTGAGATGTTCCTGGCGCAGATTTTTATGCTGCGGCAGGAGCATTCAGAGAATGCGGATCAACCGCAGTGGAAGTATTTTTCCACCAGTTCGAGGATGCGTTCCTGATCGCTGCCGATATCCTGACGCAAAGTGCGGTCATCGAAAGCACGCAGACCGGCGATAATACCATCGATCATGGCCGGAGCAAACACACCTTCGGCTTCGTAGACGGCACGCTGTTCGGCGAGGCAGTCGGCGGAAGCAACGCAGCTGTCCGGAAGCACGCTCAGAGAATCGAGGATGTCTTTGTTTTCATCCTTGTGGATGTTGACATTGACATAGGTCTTTTTGGCGATTTCCAGTGCGTCGGCTTGTTCAAAGCCGTAACGGCAGGCGACGGCCAGACCGGCAAGGAGCAGATAGACGTTGGCGGAACCATCGGGGGAACGCATTTCAACGGTCTGCTTCTGGCTGGTGTCGTATGAACCGGAAGTTTCTCCGGGGTTGGCCTGACTGCAGAGGTCTTTTTTGCTGGTCCAGCCGAGCGGCACGCGGACCAGCACAGAACGGTTGCGGTCGCCCCAGCAGACGTTGG
>JAZRNP010000236.1:0-2667 GCA_045648225.1 Victivallaceae bacterium
CGGGCGGGTTTTGCAAGTGAGAGCCGACAGGCTCCGTCTTCGCTAAAGCTACGCCGTGACAAGGCGTACTGGCGTACGCAACTGGGGGATCGAACGCCGCAAGGCCCGCTCCCGTAAACAACCGCCGTCAGGCGGAACTCATAACTACCTCTCGCCGGTCGGGCAATCAGCCCGACAGATCGGCGCAGCTCCAGCGGCTTCGGCTTACGGAGCGATATCGCACAGCCGGGTGGGTTTTGCAAGTGAGAGCCGACAGGCTCCGTCTTCGCTAAAGCTACGCCGTGACAAGGCGTACTGGCGTACGCAACTGGAGGATCGAACGCCGCAAGGCCCGCTCCGGCAAAGCGAGATCGCTCCGTGTAAACAAAAAAAAGCGCGGTGCTTTCGCATCGCGCTTTAATTCGATTCAACCGATCAAATTACTTGACGGTGTTGAACGGAACCCATGTAGGCGCAACCACAAAACCGGTGTTGGCTTTGGAGAACCACTCGGCTCCGTTGAAACCGCGGGTGGAACCGTCGGCGAACAGGATGTTACCATAGTTGGTGTGGTTGGTCTTGGAATTTTCCTTGGTACCGTCGAGGTCAGCACCGAGAGCGGATTCAGAACCGTTGTTACCGGCGATGTAACCCGGGACGTAACCATAAGCGAGGTTAGCAGCATAGCTCAGGTTGGAGGAAGCGGCTTCAGCAGAAACGGTGCTGGAGGGGCAGGTGAAGACGCCATAGTCGGCGAGGTATTCATTTCCGCGGAGGACTTCGAGACCCTTGTCACCTTCGGTCAGCGTAACTTCCATTGCGGTGGAAATGGTCGCGGTGCTGCGGCAGTTGCCGGCGGGCATTTTTTCGCGGTAGTCCTGAGCATACTGCATCAGGGCGGTACCGATCTGTTTCAGGTTGCTGACGCAGGAGCCACGACGGCCGCGTTCACGGGCAGACTGGAGGGCGGGGAGCAGCATGGCGGCGAGGATAGCGATGATCGCGATCACAACCAGCAGCTCGATGAGGGTAAAACCACGGGTTTTCTTCATTTTTTAATCCTTTCTTTTATTGATGCACATTCCTTCATGTGCCGTTTTTTCGTCAAATACTCTTTGACACAGGCTTATTATACACATAAAAAATGATTTCATGAATCAAAATCAGATAAAGTTTTAAAAATTTCTGACAACTTTTCATAATATGAAACTTTGCCTCAGAATCTTGGTGTTTCACGGTAAACGCATCTTCCATGAATATTCAGCGGTCAGCCCCAAAACCAGCATCAGCAGTGCCGCCAGAGCTGCAAAAGGAGCCAATTCCCGGTAGTGGACGGGGCGGGGTTGTTCGATATTGGTCTTTTCCAGAGAGTTGATCTCTTTCATGACCCGCTCCATTCCGGCCCTGTCCTCGGCGTGAAAAGAGACACCGCCGGAAATTTTGGCCAGATCATGAAGCAAAGCGGCATCGAAACTTCCCTCCACCGGAACCAGTCTGGCACCAAAAGGAGTCGAAGCAATCGCAAATGCCTCATTGCCGCCGATGCCGACCGTATGAATAATAACATTGAATTGTTTTGCCACCTCCGCCGCCTGTTTCGGAGTGAGCTGATTCTGAGCCGTGTTGGCTCCATCGGTAAAAAGCACCATGATCCGGCGGGGAGCAGTGGAATTTTTGAGCCGCTTCACGGCAGTACCGATCGGGGAAGCGATACCGGTCTGTTCGCCCACCTCGCCCAATTCCAGCGAATCCAGCCGGGACAACAGCAGCTCATGATCCAGGGTAGGCGGCACAAAACTGTAAGCCAGATCAGCGAAACCGATCAATCCGATGCGGTCATTGGGGCGGCTTTCGATAAACCGGCGGATCTCGGCTTTGGCGACCGCCAGACGGTTGGGCATTTTGCCGGAATTCAATGCTGAAATAAAACGCTCATTATTCATATCTTTGGGGCGGTCGATCGCCTGCATACTCCCTGAAAGGTCGATCGCAAGCACAATATCCAACCCCTGTGCCCGAACCACTTCGCTCCCCAGTGCCAACCGGGGACGGGCCAGAGCAATCCCCATGAAAAGCAAGGTCAGCAAAACGCAGATCTCCGGGAAAGTCAGACGTCGTTTCCGGGCTACCTTACGGGCGGGGGCGACACTCGGGATTACCACCGACGGACGGCGGCGGCAGTAAAACCGCCATGCCATAAGAGGCACGGCAAGCAAAGTCAACAGCATCCATGGGTATTGAAAATCAAACATCTGCACTCTCCGTATTCGACGTGGTTGTGGTGGTGGGATTTCCGGATTCCGGGATCGTAGCCCTGACCAGTTGTGAAAGCTGTTCCAGTGCCTCATCCAACTTTTCCGGTGAAGAAGGAGCCTTGGCAAAACGGATCATGTCGGCACTGGTGAGAAACGCCCCCAGCGGTGCCCGGAATTTTTCCGGCAGCGGCGAATCGGCATTGGCAAGTTCCGGCAGAAGCTCTGCGGTGGTCTGCCGGGAAAAAGGCAGTGAAAAACGCAGTTCCAGATAGCTGCGCAGAATATCCAGCAGCGCAGTGTAAGCTGCTTCCGGCAGGATATCCCCCCGGCGGATCCGGCCATGCAATGCCTCCAATGCTGCCAATGCCACATCCCAGCACTCGATTTTTTCAGCGAACTTATGCCGTCTCCAATGGACAATAAAGAACCATAT
>JAZRNP010000237.1:0-3122 GCA_045648225.1 Victivallaceae bacterium
AAACGGTTTGAGCAGTGACATCGGCGCAAACGGCGGCATTGATCGACCGTATGTTTTTGATGCAATTATTTTTTTCTGCTGAATATCATAGAGCAAAATTTTAGCAGCGGCAGGATTTTGTTTATCAACGATTTGTTGCATTGTGTCAGAAACCATCTGTTGCCACAAAACAGAAGATGATGCTGTATTCTCTTTTGTCGGAGTTACTTTCATTAAATCGCCGGCACAAACACTGCCAGCCAACAGCATTACCCGCATAATAACATTAACCTTAAAATTCTTTCCAATCATTTTTTCTCATCTCCATCATTTTGTTTTTTAAGTTGCTGTTCAATGCGCTCTATATCTTTTTGAATCCATGAATATTTTGGATAGACCATTTGGTATTTTTTCATATATTCAAGGGCGGCATTGTATTCTTGAAGTTTCAGGTAACACAATCCCAGTTTATGATAGCAGTTTGCAATTTTTTCCCTCTGTGCAATTGATAGGGCAATGCTGTTGCGTATTTCAAATTCTTTTAATGCCATCAGAAAACATTGCTTGGAGATGTTATATTTCTCCTGTCTATTTTTGGCAACGCCGATATGGTAGTACAAATCGCCAAGTATGCGGCGGTTGTTTTCTGAAAGCTGTGAACGTTTATCATAAATCAACCGGAAACATTCGAGAGCCTTTTTATTCATATTATTCCAAGTATCTTTCAAATATTCCTTTCTTCCCGGCAAAGAATGTTCCGGTCCATAATAAAGATCAGCCGCACGCCGTAACCATTCTTTCCCTTGATAGAACGAGAATAACAAAATCATTTCCGGGTCATCAATATTTTTCAGACAATATTGTTTTACAACTTCCATTTCTCTTTCATGCCTTGCGATTTCCGCATCCCATTTTTCTTGTGATGCACTCAGCTGTCCAATGCATAGAAATGTTAAAAACAATAAAAACACATCCTTTTTCATTCTTCAGTTTCTCCCATCTTGATATTATTTTCAGTTTCTTTTTCCATCCATTTGAATTTTTCAGCTTCCTTAAAGAATTTTTCGGCGGCAAAGGCAAGGTTGTGATAAACTTGAATAGACAAATACATATCGCTCACCCGTTCCGGCAAAGGCAGAGTGTAATCCAGATACAAGCCACCGTTATCCTTGTCATAAACAGCGGTTACATAGCACTTCTTATTCCACTCATTACAAAATTGCAGAATTTCGGTTTCTTCTGCGTTCACGCTCTCTTCCCGCTCCGCATGAAAAAGGATCATGTCATTTTCATCGTCAATGAGCCAATTGATTTGGACGGGATAGAAATTTTCCGTTTGAGGATTCATCGGAAAGAAAACGGCAATAAAACGCTCGCCATCATGGGACAAAAAAGGTTCTTTGTATTCCAATGACCGCAGTTCTTTTTCCAATCGTTTCAAAATGTATTTGCGTCTGTTCATAATATTCTCCGTTACACAGTTATTATTTTTTCATAGCCCGGATGCGGGCTGCAAGCTCCTTGATTTGCTGTGTGTTGGGCAGATAATAAAAAAATTCCCATTTTTCAATATCTTTGAAATAAAAATCATAAGAACGTTCTCCGCTTGAGCCGCCGCCATGGTAAATGAGTAAATATATATCACTATCCAATTTCCAGAGATGAACGATTGGAAAGTATTCATATCCATAGATGTCATGCTTCTTTAAGAAACTGGTCGTTTCTTTTTCTGAACATAACTTAAAAGAATTTTTTTGCAACAATTTTTCCAATGCGATCTGTCGTTCCGCATTGGTAATACGCATAATTGAACTTAACCCTTCCTCCCGAAGATTTTCAGCTTTTGGAGATTTTAAATATTCGTCCGTCTTCCAATAGTAGGTTCCAAGTCCGTCTTCGTCTATTCCTTCGACAACTCTGTCATTGATTTTTGCGATTTCCAGATCGACTTCAAAGGGCCATTTTTCCAGTAAGCGATCTGCAATTTCGTGAGGAGTTGAACCGCATCCGCTTACGAGAAAAATTGGCAGTATGAATGTAAAAAAGTGATTTGCTATCAACGATTTCATTCTGTTAGTAATCTTTCCATTTATTGCTTATTCAAACTACGCTTGTTCATAAACTGGAAACGGATATTGTTCCAGTGCCAACCATCCAATTTGTCCCAATCGCATTTGTCGGCAAACTGCGGCATAGCAACTAAAAGCCTGCTCCAATCATTGCCATCGAGTTTTTTCCAATCACAATAATTGGCAAATTGCGGTTGCTCAGGCAACAACATGCTCCAATCTGCCCCATCAAGTTTTCCCCAGTTACATTTGTCGGCAAATTCCGGACATTCAGACAACAGTATGCCCCAATCAAAACCCTCCAATTTTTCCCAGTCGCAAAATTCAGCCAGTTGCGGCTGTTCTGCCAGAAGCACGCTCCACTCATAACCTTCGATTTTTCCCCAATTGCAATGCATGGCAAATTCCGGGCGTTCTGACAACAGCCAGCACCAATCCTCGCTGCCAAACTTTTCCCAACTACATTCCGTTGCAAACTCCGGATGTTCGCAGAGCAGTTGTGCCCACTGTTCACCGTTCAGATTTTCAAAATCATATTTTTCCATTTTTCTTACCTCGGATGTTGTTTTGCTGTTCTACCGATATATGGGAGTTTGTTATTCTGAAAATGACAGAATTTTTCAAAAAACTCCGCGATAACGCAATAAATCATATACCTTTATTTATATATTTCTCATCATACATCACTTGAGCGTGATTGGTCTTTATCAACTTTTCCTTAATTACTTTGCCGGAGGATTTGTCAACACATTGCCGCCAGACTTCGCTGTTGCGATACCAGATGCCGTTTTCCTGTGTAAAATGCTCATTGCGGCATTCAATATGATATTTTACCCGCAACGGTTTTTCAGCACGCAATTCGGCATTGAGATACTTTTCATCGGTGTAAACAATCAGCTGAAAAGTCTGCTCCGTATTATTTTTGAAACGGTAATCCAAGTAGTTGTAACTGATACTGGTTCCTACACCGAAGGGGACTTGCCGCCCGAAATCCGGAAACAGATCCTCGCCGTCGTGGTGGTGATGTTCCGTGATTTCCAAGGACGTATGCAGAATGATCCAGTGGATGAGATT
>JAZRNP010000238.1:0-5236 GCA_045648225.1 Victivallaceae bacterium
CGCTTTTTGCCGGTGGGATTGATCCGTTCGCCGATAACGGTAAAGGGACGATCGGGAGCGATCACCCGGTAATTTCCCGGAGCAGAAAGAGCACCGGCAGTTGAAAATTCAAAGGGAGCGATGGTGAACTGCCGGAAACAACGGTTCATTTCTGCAATGTGTTCCGGAGTCGTCCCACAGCATCCGCCCATAATCGAAGCACCGGATTCAACCAGTACCGGAACCACTGCGGCAAAATCGGCCGGATTCATCTCAAAACAGGTTTTGCCGTCGCACATTTTCGGCAGTCCGGCATTGGGTTTGGCGATCAGCGGGATTCGGGCAAACGGACGGATCTTGCGGATAATATCTGCCATTTCGGCAGGTCCGGTGGAACAGTTGCAGCCGAAAGCATCCGCCCCCAGACTCTGCAGAGTAATCAGAGATGCCGCCGGATCACATCCGGTCAAAGTTTTACCGGAAGTTTCAAAGGTCATCGTCACGATCACCGGCAAATCGGGAGCCGCTTCACGGCAGCCGAGCAGAGCGGCCCGGGCCTCCTGAATATCCATCATCGTCTCGATAACCAAACCGTCAGCACCGTTAGCTGCAAGAATTCCGGCGACCTCCCGGAATATGGCCACCGCTTCTTCAAAAGGCAGATCGCCGTAGGGTTCAACGAAGCGACCGGTAGGAGCGATGTCACCGAAAACCAACCGGTTTCCGGCCTGTTCCTTGGTCCGGCGCATCAGGGTTCCAATGATCTCTTCCTGCCGGGATTCCAGGCCGAATTCCGCCATTTTGCAGCGGTTTCCGCCAAATGTCGGAGCATAAACGATATCGCTGCCGCTTTGGAAATATTTTTCATGCACGGCAAAAATCGCCTCGGGATGTTCATATACCCAAAGTTCCGGAGAAACTCCGGCGGGCATTCCCTGTTTGATAAGCTCAGTTCCGGTCGCACCATCGAGGATGATCCCCCGTTGCGCAAGAATTCTGAATTCCTCTCTGGTCATAACTGATTTTCCTGTAAGTTGTAGATAAAGGCAAAGGCAGTGACGCTTTTTTCCGGCAGCAGGAAATGATTATCCGTCAAATGCACGCCCATTTGAGCCATATTCAATTTATCGTAAAAAAATTTCTGCAGTGCCAGCGGCATATCTCCGTAACCGGGAGAGTAACGCCGCCCGGACAGTACCAATCCCTGACGGCACAACTCATTCCGGGCAATGGCACAAAGCGCATCCATCGCACCGTCGGCGCATTCGCTGCCGACCGCATCGGCGATGGCACCGGCGGCGACGGAAAGAGCATTGTCCCGCCAGGCAGTCAACATTTCGCCAATGGTGACTGCCCCGCACCAGAGATAGGCAGCATTGCCGCATTGACAACTGAAATCTTTTCCCAGCTGCAAAAAACCATCCGGAATATCAACTCCGTCATCCCGGCAGCCGTTTAGCGGCAAAACCGCAAATCGTCCCTGCGCCTGACAGAGCGAAAAGGCATACCGGGAACTCTGCATAAGCTGAAGTCTGGCCGATTCATCCAGACCGGTTTTGAAACAGTTTCCTCCCAGCCGGAGAAAGATCTCCTTTTCCGGGAATTCAATATTCAACCGTTCAAAGACACGGATTTCAGCCACCGGGATGCCCTCCGGGATTTACTTGCGGCCGCGGGAAAAATGCAGTGTCACATCCAGAAAATTTGCCGCCAGTGCAGTCCACTGCGACAAGGCATAACATCCGAGACCCAGTCCGCGTCCATGAGGTCCCTGCGGGAAAATATGCAATTCACAAATGTGCTGCTGAGCCCACATGGCATCGGCAAAAGCCAACGCATTGGCAACCGGAACCACCTGATCAGTAGCCGTATGCCAGACAAAAGCCGGAGGAGTATCGGCGGTCACCGCTTTGTGGAGATCCATCCTGGCTCGGGCATCCTGCGGAGCATCGATTCCGAGCAGATTGTTGGCACTGCCTTTGTGAGAATATTCTTCTGTTGCGGCGATCACCGGATAGCAGAGCAGCATGGCATCGGGGCGGGCGGAGAAATTATCAGCTTCATCACCCTCTTTGTGCGTGGCGTCCTGATAATAAAGTCCGGACGTTCCGGCGAGGTGGCCGCCGGCGGAAAAGCCGCAGACAGCGATATTGTCCGGATCGACCTTCCACGCAACAGCATTGGCCCGGATGATCCGGATGGCCCGGGCGACATCATTGAGACCGGCAGGATATTTGTAGGGTTTCACCCGGTATTGAACCGTCACTGCATGATATCCCAATTCATTGAAACGGCGGGCGATCGGTTCACCTTCGTGGAATGCCCGGTGGCTGTATCCGCCGCCGGGAAGCACGACCACCAGACCGAGCGGAGAAGCTGCTCCCGAAACCAGAAAAGTCTCCATGTAAGGAGAGAAAAAATCATCAGGATTACCGCTGGGTGCGGCCTCCGGATTCTTGTAAAGTTCGATTTTCATCAGGCGACATCCTTAAAAGAGTTGATCAGTTGTAGAAAACGGCCCGGGGGAAACCGCAGCGGGATTCCAGAAATACCGCCGCCTCTTTTGACCAGCTGACCAGATCGGGGAAACCGAATCCGAGACCGCGACCGTGAGGACCTTCCGGGAAAACATGCAGTTCGCAGGTATTCTGATTCTGCCACATCTTTTGGGCGAATTCAACAGAACAGGCGACCGGAACACTTTTGTCCGTGGCAGTGTGCCAGATATAGGCCGGAGGAGTCGCAGAATCCACCAGATCGACCGGATCGAGTACCGTACCGTCGGGATAGCAGTAATTGCTGCCCGGAACCAGAGGTCTGCCGGTTTCGATGTAGGTTTTGGTCGTTGACAACACCCCGTAGCAGAGAAGCATGGCGTCGGCTCTGCCGGAAAAAGCATCGGCTTCATCATTTTCGCAGTGCGTGCTTTTGTCGTAGGCAAGTCCGGAACAGGCCGCCAGATGTCCGCCTGCAGAAAAACCGCAGACTGCGATCTTTTCCGGATCGATGCACCATTTTTCCGCATTGGCCCGGATGATTTTCACCGCCCGGACAACATCATCCAATGCCGCAGGAGCTGCGTAGGGAGCGACCCGGTACTGCAGGGTAAATGCATGATAGCCGAGCTCGTTGAATCGCTGCGCCACCGGATCCCCCTCATGCTTGGCCCGATGATGGTATCCGCCTCCGGGAAGCACCAGAACTGCTCCCAGAGGATTCTTGACCGAATCAATCAGAAAGGTGTCCAAGTAAGGGGCGAAATCCTGTTCCCGGTCATCTCCGGGAGCAGGCGGATTGTTTTTGTAAAGTTGGATACGCATAAAATTTCTTTCTCAAAAAAGGTGATATATTTCAGATTTTGACCGTGGTACGTTTACCGTAACGGTGACATTCACAAAGGAATTGAACCGCTTCTTCAGCAGTATCGACAACTTTGATAAGGTCGATATCCTCCGGAGAGATCATTTTTTCATCAACAAGAGTCGTCTTGAACCAGTCGATAAGCCCCTGATAGAATTTTGAACCGACAAAGATGATCGGAACCATATTGATCTTTTCGGTCTGCACCATGGTCAACACTTCCGACAACTCGTCCAGAGTACCGAAACCGCCGGGGTAAACGATAAAGGCGGTGGAGTATTTGAGAAAACTCACTTTCCGCAAAAAGAAGTAGCGGAAATTCAGTGAACAGGTTTGATATTTGTTGGGATTCTGCTCCATGGGCAGTTCGATATTGAGTCCGACGACATTGCCGCCGGCTTCAAAAGCACCTTTGGAAGCCGCCTCCATGATGCCGCCGCCTCCGCCGGTGATAACGCTGTAGCCGTTTTCGACCAGCAGTTTTCCGCATTCAACGGCCGATTGGTAATCGGCACTTCCCGGCTGAGTCCGGGCGGAACCGAAAACTGAAACAAACATATCCCGGGTTGGATTCAGGGTATCAAAAGATTCAACAAGTTCCGACATTATCCGCAGCACCCGCCAGGAATCCATCGGCATAAATCCGTTACGATTGAATGCATTGCCGCCATCAGAACGATCCATAGCTCACCTCACAATATAAAATTTCAGTTTTCCTGCATAACCGCAACGCAATCAAGGCTGCGATAGTATTCATACGAATCCAGACCGTAACCGATCAGATATTCATTCGGAGCATCGAAGCATTTCCACTCCGGAACAAACCGCCGTCCGGCGACTGCCTTATCCATCAGCACGGCACTGGTGACACTTTTTGCGCCCTGACTGCGGAAAAATTCTTCACAGCACTCCAACGTTTCCCCGCTGTCGGCGACATCATCGACCAGCACCACATTGCGCCCGGAAACCGGCAGTTTCGGCGGGCAGCGGAACTTGGGATAACGGCACTTCTTATCATCGACATAACTGGTCACGCCGATAACATCCACCCAATGCGGGATATCCACGGCACGTGAGAGATCGACTCCGAAAAAGATTCCGCCGTTGGCAAGAATTATCAATGTGAGCTCTTCACCGTTGAACCGCTGAGCGATCTCTTTGCCGACAGCCTCGATCCGGTGACGGATAACTTCACGATCAAAAAGCACTTTCATAACCACACCCTGTTGTTTCATCTTGAAAATTGCTGACAGGCGTGGCTGACCCAACGCTGCAATGCCGGTTTCAAAATAAAATCTTCCAGATTTTCATCATTGGGAAACTTGTGGTCGCAATAGGGGCACCGGGGAAAGTTCTCCAAATCAGCCGGAACCAGCTGTTCACGGCACTGGGGACAGCGGTCCCCGTCCAGCAAAAACGGCTCTTTTTTTTCCGTACTGCTCTTATTTTCCATATAAATTAATCTGCCTTTTGTTGAAAAACATCCAATTGAGTATTATCTTATTTAAAATAACTCATTCCGGAGCAAAAATCAAATGTACTGCACCGGAAAAAAGCGATTTTACTGCTGAAAGGTATTTATGAAAAATTTCTGGATAATTGCCGGTGAAGCTTCCGGCGATATGTATGGAGCCCAGCTTGCCGGAGAACTGCGCCAACTCGCCCGGGAAAATGGCGAAGAGGTCAACATCACCGGTATGGGCGGCCCCAAAATGATGGCGGCAAATATTCCGGTCAAAGTGGATTCAACGGAACTGGGGGTCATGGGAATTTTTGAAATTTCCAAGATCTTGTTCACCTTTATCAAAATATATTTCCAACTGGTCAGAGCAGCCAAAGCAGAACGCCCGGATGCGGTCATCCTGATCGACTATCCCGGATTCAATCTGCTCTTTGC
>JAZRNP010000239.1:0-8753 GCA_045648225.1 Victivallaceae bacterium
TGTGGGGAGGGGAAAAACCTTTTTTCTCGTGAAAAAAGGTTTTTCCCCTCCCCACAATGCATCTCCCCTTATCGGGAACATAGCTTATCGGAAAGATTGTTCAATCGCCGATTGATTGGCCCGGTCGATGATTGCTCTGGCACAGCGGAGCATGTGTGCACTTTCTTCCGGATTTCCGAGAATCCGGTCAACCGTTTGAACTGCCCGTTCGCAATAATCCGGTAATTCGGTGTGGATGAGCCAATCTTCCAGACCGATGGTTTTCCACATTTCACTTTTGCTGCCGAATTGAGGATGGCGGAGCAGTACTCCGGGAACATTGCGGCCGACCGCCATCACCTGCGAATGCATTTCCACTCCGAAAACCCCCAGTGATGCCCGGTAGACTCCCAATGCCAGATCCGGCGACCAGAATTCGTCCATGGGAACGCAGTGTGTTTTTATTTCCGGCGGCAAACGGTCAAAGATGATGGGGCGGATGAGATCGATTTCGGTGATCTGTTCGGGGCAGATGAGCACTTTCAAATGATACTTGGTGACTGCCAGTTCAATTATTTTCCGCAAAGGAGCATTGTCGTGCTCCACAAAACGCTGATTTTCCGCAATTTTTTCCGCATTTTCCGGGGTGTTGAAAAATTGCCAGCGTGGAGTGTGGCGTTGTCCGGGGATACAGCAGATGAATTTTCCCGGAACAAGTTGATATTTTTTCATAAATCCGGCAGCCAATTCCTCATCTGCCGCATCAAAATCAAAAACTGCATCCGGCGCAAAACCGGTTGCCGGGCAACGTGAAGTTTTGGCAATTTCAGCAGATAACGGATCCCGCAGCCAGGCGAATTCCATGTGGTTGATCCGGGAGAGCACTCCCGGCGTACAGCCGATTCCGTAAGCTGCGGTTGGTTTGCCGGTGCGGTTCTGAAATTGTTCCAGAGATTTCAATACCGGTGGCGCAATACCGGCTCCGGATGAAACCAGAAAGAGATCGGCACAGTCCACCGCTTTCAAAAGGGCGGGGGATGGATCGATTGCCAAGTCTCCGTGAACGATCTCAACTTCCGGGAAGCGGGTTCGCATCAGATTGGCAAGTTCCGGAGCCAGCGGAGCGTCGGCCCAGACCGTGAATTTAATTTCCGGAGGCAGGAATTTTTTCAGCACAGCCAGCGTTCCGGGGCAATGGGCGGTGGTTCCGATGTTGAAATTGATGACTTTACCATCTTTTACGGTACGGAAATCCCGCAGTAGAACATTGTTGTAACGCAACAGAATTTTCCCGATTGAAGTTTAGAATTACGCAATTCGACAAAAATAAAAAGCATCCGGAAAATCGGATGCTTGGATATTCATAATTGGTACCGGAGGTGGGACTTGAACCCACACTCCCAGAGGGAACCAGATTTTGAGTCTAGCGCGTCTGCCATTTCGCCACTCCGGCACTTTAAAAGTGGTAGCGGGTCCCGGACTCGAACCGGGGACCTGCGGATTATGATTCCGACGCTCTAACCAACTGAGCTAACCCGCCACATCAAGTTGCATACCGTATAAAATAGCTTGCAAAACCGGTTTTGTCAAGGGGGATTGTGAAAAAAAATACACTTATCTTGCAAAAATCTGCACTTATTCTGCAAAAATCCCATTTGCACTCCGATTATCCGACCGGTTGACCGGAGGAATGTATTGCGGATTTTTCGGTAAATGTTGAACTTGAAACTTGCATTTTGCCCGAAAAAGTGTTATCTTATACAACAAAATATGTACTTGTATTACAGGGATGTCTGGAGATATGAAAAGAATATTTTTTCTGTTGTTTACGGTTGCGGTAATGCCGCTTTGGGCGTTGCGCCCCGGAGATAAGGTGGGTAAAGTCGATTTCCGGTTAAAGTGGATCGATTGTACTCCTTTTGAAATCGGTGAGGTCTCCAAAGAAAAAAAGGCCATGCTTCCGCAGCTGCGGACACTGGTTTTTATGTTCACCCGCAGCGAAAGCAGCAATCAGATCATCCGCATGTTGGAACAGCTCCGTTTGCAGCACCGTCATAATCTGCTTATCGGCGTGATCACCCCTGATCCGGAGCATGAAGCGAAAATTTTCCGCAAGGCTCACCCCGATGTCCGGGTCCGCTTTGCCGTCGATTCCGAACGGAAACTCACTCCGTTGTTTATGGCGGGAAGTATGCTGTTCCCGATGGCATTTGTCTACGATGCCGACGGTACTGTCCTCTGGAATGGCGAAGCGGTTGATCTGCCGGAAGCACTGGAGAATATTCTGAAACGCAAAAACGATGTCAAACGTCAGCGGGAAGTCTCTTTGCTGCTGGATGATATGCAGCAGAGAATGCGTTCCGGAGAGTTCCGTCCGCTGAATCAGTGCGCCGAAAAGATATTCAAACTTGATCCGGCCAACCCATCTGCGTTGCGGATGATACTTTTTGTTCTGGAAAACTCCGGTGATCCGGCTGCTGCCTGGGCTTTGCTCAACCGGCGCATTGAAGCTGTCCCCGGAACGCTGCGGCTCTATTATACGGCCGTTGATATGATGCGCCGGTATCCGCAGTTGCGCCGGAATATCGGACCGATTGCAGATAAATTTTACCGGAACAGCACTTCCGCCGGAGACCGGATCACCTTTTCGGAAAATCTGCTGCTCAATTTTGCCGGGGATGTGAATGTTCTGGAAGTTATTCAGAATCAGCTTTCTGTCAAGGATTTTGACAAAAATCTTACCGTTTTGGACAAAGGACGTTTTTACATGGCGTTTGCCCGGTTGCGTTATCTGCTCGGCGATTTGGAGGGAGCCCTGACGTATCAGCAGAAATCCGTTGATGCATTTGCCGCTTCCAATGCCCGGCACCCGGCACGTGATATAGCACTTGTACAGTTGAAGTTTTACCACAAGCTCAAAGAATTGAGAGCCAGAACGTTCTGATTTTTTGCCGGCTGTTGATTAATATACACCAATTTAAGGAGATTATAAATATGGTCAAATGCGGAGTCGTCGGTTGCGGAGTCATTGCACCGACTCATATCGCCGGAATCAAAGCGGTTCCCAATGCTGAACTTGAAGCACTCTGTGATATCAATCCGGAGCGGCTCAACAAACTTGCTGACGCAAATAACATTTCCAAGCGTTATGCCGATTATCGCGATATGCTTGCCGACAAAGATATCGACCTTATCCATGTGTGTACCGATCATGCCAGCCATTACCGGATCGTGGTCGATGCTCTGAATGCGGGCAAACACGTCATCTGTGAAAAATCCGCCGGTCGGGTCGATGCGGATCTGGAAGCCATGGCCAATGCCAGCAAGGCTCATCCGGAACTGGTCGCTTCCGGTATTTTTCAGCACCGCTTTGTCAAACAGAACTGCGCTCTGCGCGATCTGGTTTCTGCCGGAAAATTCGGTCAGATGCTGATGGTCAATCTGGCTTTCTGCTGCCTGCGGACCAACGAATATTATCAGAAAGATGCCTGGCGCGGAACCATTGAAGGTGAGGGCGGAGGTATTCTCATCAATCAGGCGATCCACCACCTTGACCAGCTGCGCTTTGTTTTCGGTGATATCACCCATGTTACTGCAGTTGCTGCCAATCAGGCGCATCAGGGCGTGATCGAAGTGGAAGACGCAGCGATGTTCACCATGGAATTTGCCAGCGGCGTGCTCGGCAGTGTCGCTGCCACCAATGCCAGTGCCACCACTTGGCGTTCGGCGTTGATCTGTACCGGAACTCAGGCAACCTTGGAATATGCCAACGAAAAACCGATTTTCGTGGATGCCTCCAATGAAGAGCTGAAAAAAGAGATCGAAACTTTGCTTGAACCTCCTGCCAAAGAGGAACGCATTGTCGGCAAAAGTTATTACGGTTCCGGACACACTGCGCAGATCGCAGATGTGGTCGATGCTATCGAAAACAAGCGTGCTCCCAAAGTTTCGCTGATCGATGCGCTTAATTCCAGCAGTCTGATCATGGCGGTTTACGAATCTGCCCGCAACAATGGTGCCAGAACTGCCGTCCGCATATACTGAATGAATACTCTTGATAATATCGCTGCGCCGGCGACTGCGGTCGGTGGTGCTGTTACCATTATCCGGCTTTCCGGGCCGGGAGTGCTGGATATTGCCAACAAGGTGTGGCAGGGCACTGCATTGTCGGCCGGGAATGTCCGCAAAATGCTGCTGGGTAAAGTCGCCGGAGATCAGGCTCTGGCGGTCTACATGAAATCCCCCAACAGTTACACCGGAGATGATGTGGTGGAGTTTCAGTGCCACGGCGGAGCGGCGGTCGCTGATTCGGTGATGCGCAGCGTGCTGAATGCCGGATGCCGTCTGGCGGAACCCGGAGAATTCACCTGCCGGGCCTTTGTCAACGGTAAACTCGATCTTCTGCAGGCTGAGGCGGTGGCGGATATTATCAGTTCCGGAAGCGATGCCGCCTTGAAAATGGCGGAGAAACAGCTGGATGGGGTCCTGAGTTCCCGGATCGGCAAACTTTATGATGAATTGAATTTTTTGCGTTCAGAATGTGAAGCCAGACTGGATTTCCCCGACGAGGAGCTGGATTTTGATGATACCGTTTCTGAACGGATAGAACAGGTGAAAGTGCAGTTGCTCGAATTGCTTGCCACTCATCGTTCCGGTGCTGTACTGCGTGACGGGGTCAAAGTCGTTCTCGCCGGACGCCCCAACGCCGGAAAATCCAGCTTGCTCAACCGGTTGCTCGGATTTGACCGGGCTATTGTCAGCAATATTCCCGGAACGACCCGGGATACGGTTCAGGAACAGGCGGTTTTGCGTAATATTCCGGTGCATATTGCTGATACTGCCGGGTTGCGTGAAAGTGCCGACCCGGTGGAAAAATTGGGTATTGAACGCTCCTACCGTACTATTTCCAGTGCCGAAGTGACCTTCTGGCTCCTGGATGCTTCGGCGGTCGATATTGAAGCCGAGGCCGCCTCTTTTGATCCGGAAGCTCCGGGCGTCATTCCGGTCTGGAACAAATGTGACCTTGCCCGGGATCGTCAGTTGCCGGAACTGCCTTTGCCCGCAGTCAGGATTTCCGCCGCCGAGGACAACGATTTCCCGGAATTGCTGGATGCTTTTGAGCGCAAGGTTCTCTCTGTCGCCCGTCATGCCCCGCCGGAAGTTGCGGTAAATGCCCGCAGCGCAGCTCAGATCGAAAAAGCTCTGCCGCATTGTGACACTGCCCGGAAATGGTTCGCCGAAAGCTGTTTTGAACTCTGCGCCTGCGAATTGGCTGCTGCTGCTCATGCGGTCGGAGTTATTATCGGCCGGAATGTCGATCCGGATCTGCTGGATGCGGTATTTCACCGTTTTTGTCTCGGCAAGTGACCTTGAAAGTTTATTCCCGGCAGATTATATTAGCAAACGGAAAGTATAATCAATTTTTTTGAGGAGAAATATTTTATGTCCGGCAATTCGATCAATCCCACCCCCCGGGTCAAACAGGTGCTGCTGCTCGCCCGGCGTGAATCGGAACGCTTCAATCACGGCTATATCGGTACCGAACATCTGCTGCTCGGGCTGCTGGCTCTCAATGAGGGCGTGGCTGTGAATATTCTCAATTCCATGGGACTCAATCTGGCGGCTCTGCGGTTGGAGGTCGAAAAATGCTGCGGTTCCGGAGGCGAAACTGCCACTTCCGGAGAGTTGCCCTTTACCCCCCGTTTGCGCAAAGTCATGGAGCTTGCCGCAGAAGAGGCCCTTTCCATGCATTACAACTTTATCGGTACGGAGCATCTGCTGCTGGCGATCCTCCGCGAAGGCAGCAGTCAGGCGGCCCGGGTCATGCGCAATCTCAATATTGATCTGGAAGCGGTCCGGGATGCAGTGATCAAAACTCTCGATGCCGAATACCTCCCCGAAGAGAGCAGTTCTGCTGAAAATGGCGGTAATCCTGGCACCGGAACGGCCAAGCCGGAGAATTCCGGAAGTTTCACCGCTCTTGATGCCTTCGGTCGTGATCTTACCGGGCTGGCGCAAAAAGGTGAACTCGATCCGGTCATCGGTCGGGCCGACGAGATCGAAAGAGTTATCCAGATCCTCTGTCGCCGTACCAAAAACAATCCGGTGCTCATCGGAGAAGCCGGTGTCGGTAAAACTGCCATTCTCGAAGGACTCGCTCAGGCGATCGTCGCCGGACGGGTCCCCGATCTGCTCGCTGACAAGCAGATCTATGCATTGGATCTGCCGCTGATGGTCGCCGGAACCAAATACCGGGGACAGTTTGAAGAACGGATCAAAGCGGTGATCGATGAAGTTCGCAATTCCGGCAAAGTCATACTGTTCATCGATGAACTGCATACCATCGTCGGTGCCGGAGGTGCTGAAGGAGCCATGGATGCTGCCAATATTATCAAGCCGGCACTCTCCCGGGGCGAACTGCAATGCGTTGGAGCCACCACCTTTGACGAATATCGCAAAGGTATCGAAAAAGATGCCGCTCTGGAACGCCGTTTCCAGCCGGTGATGGTGAATCCTCCCTGCGTGGAGGATTCCATAAAAATACTCGAAGGTTTGCGCGAGACTTACGAGAAGCACCATCATGTCCGCTATACCGACGGTGCTCTGGAAAGTGCCGTCCGGCTCGCCGACCGCTATATCACCGGACGTTTCCTGCCGGACAAGGCGATCGATGTCATGGATGAAGCCGGTTCCCGGGCCCGCATCGGCAATGTGGTTGCCCCTCCCGATCTTTCGGAACTCAATGCGGAACTTGAAAATGCCCGCGAAAGCAAGGAACGGGCGATCATGGATCAGAAATTTGAAGATGCCGCCAAATTCCGGGATCAGGAACGTTCGATCCTCAAAACGATCGACGGGATCAATCTCAAATGGAAAGAAGAACGCAGCAATGCCGCAACTCCGGTCACTCCGGCCGATATTGCCAGTGTGGTTGCCAAACTGACCGGTATCCCCCTGCAGCAGATGGCCGAAGGTGAGAGTGAACGTCTGCTCCGTATGGAAAATGAATTGAGCCGCACCGTTATCGGTCAGGCTTCTGCAGTCGGCGCAGTTTCCCGTGCATTGCGCCGCAGCCGGGCCGATTTGAAAAATCCCGCCCGTCCCATCGGATCATTTATTTTTCTCGGGCCGACCGGTGTCGGCAAGACTTTGCTGGCGAAAGCTCTGGCAGAGTTCATTTTCGGAGATCCGGAAGCTCTTATTCAGATCGATATGTCTGAATACATGGAGAAATTCAATGTCTCCCGGCTGGTCGGTTCGCCTCCGGGATATGTCGGCCATGAAGAGGGCGGGGAACTCAGCGAAAGAGTGCGCCGCCACCCCTATTCGGTGGTGCTTTTTGACGAAGTTGAAAAAGCCCATCCCGATGTTATGAATATGCTTCTGCAGATTTTGGAAGAGGGCCATTTGACCGATTCTCTCGGCCGCCGGATTGATTTCCGCAATACCATCGTAATCATGACCAGCAATGTGGGAGCAGCTCAGCTTGGAAATTCCGCGCCGTTGGGATTCGGCAGCTCCTCCGGTTCCGCCATGGATATTGCCCAGAGTGAGCGCATCCTTGCTGTTGCCAAAAAACATTTCAAACCGGAATTTATCAACCGGGTCGATGAGATAATTGTTTTCAATAAACTTGCCAAAGAAGATCTGGTGCAGATCATCGATCTGGAAATCGGGAAACTCCGGGATCGTCTGGTCGGACGTGGAATCACATTCCAGGTCACTCAGGCGGCAAAAGAGTTGCTTATTTCCGGCGACTATGATCCTGAATACGGTGCCCGTCCGCTGCGCCGGGCTGTGGAACACCTGATCGAAGATCCGCTGGCCGATGCGCTGCTACGGGGCGATTTTGACAACGCTTCCGGAATTTGTGCCGATGCCGCCAACGGCCGCATCGTGCTGACTGCTGAAAAATCTTCCCGCAGGAGGAAAAGCAAATGAAATGCCCCTTTTGCGGCGAAGAATCTTTTGCTAAAAAGAAAAATATAATGGACGGTTGGAGCGTAGCAAAAACTGTCGAAGTCTGCGCCCTGTGCAACCGGGAGCTCCCGGCAAAGGGGATGGACAAATCTGCCGAATCTCCGGAAAGTGTCCGCAAGGCGTCACTGGCAGCTCTGCTCGGAACGGAAATTGAGGAAAAAGTTACCCTCTCCGGCAGTGCGGATTCTGATTTCTGCCGCAATTGCGTTCATTTTATCGAACACCCTTTCCGGACTTTGTGCGGCAGAGACGGCAGCAGTGCCGATCCGATGGGCAGCTGTCCGGAGTTCCGGAAGCGGTGAGCGGTATCGAATTCGATTGTTTAAAAACAATTGCTTTTGTTGCCGGCAAAAGGTTCCCGGCATATCGAATGTTTCCGCTCAAAAATTCCCGACCTCTCCCGTTTGCGGAGTCAGCTGTCCGATCTCCTGTTCTCTTTTTGGCAGGCGAGAACGCTTTTTTTACGTTTTTCCATGCAGTTTTGACTTGACATTGAGCGGTTATGGATGTATATTTATCCATATGACGTAAATGATTTTACCGGAAGTGGTTTTTCCGGTGAGTCACAATTAACAAAACAACTATTTTTAGGAGTTGGAGAAATGATTAAAGTTGGTATCAACGGTTTCGGTCGTATCGGCCGCATGGTCTTCCGTGCTGCTGTCGAAAACTTCAGCGATGACATCCAGATTGTCGGCATCAACGACTTGCTCGATGCGGATTATCTTGCCTATATGCTGAAATATGACTCAGTTCACGGCATTTTCAAACACGACATCAAAGTCGAAGGCAAC
>JAZRNP010000240.1:0-4468 GCA_045648225.1 Victivallaceae bacterium
TGGTCGATCAGGAATACCGGTTTATCGGGGGTATCTTTTATCGCCTGTTGGATCAATCCCTCATATTTCTCACGATTGGCCGACTGCCGGACGGTTATGAAGTTGTATCCTTTGATCTTGGTGAGAGATTCCGGATCATGGAAAATTTTCAAATGCTTTTTCACATTGGCAAAATATTGATCCTGGGAGATTTTATGATCACGCCCGAGATCGTGATTGGCATAAGCAAAAAATTCTACCGGCAATTTTTCATCTCCGTAAACCGCACTTACAGCGTCCCTGTAATGCTTATAGGAGAGCGCATTGTGCCGATCGGCAATATCGCCGCAGTTAATAACGATATCGACTTTGTGCTCACGAAAAAGTTTGTACGCTTCTTTGACCAGAATTGCGGACTCCGGTTTTTCCTTAACGTGAGTATCAGAGATCACCGCGACCTTCAATACAGGTTCCGCAGCGATGCTGCACACGCAGCCGAGAATTACACTTGCAGCTGTTATAAAAAACTTTTTACACATAATCAGCTCCCCCCGTCGTATTTATTGATGTTATTTTATTTAATATGGCACAAAAAAAGCAAAAAGCAAACCGGCATACTTCAAAAAAAGAGATAATAAAAAATTTCAGACATTGTTTTTATTGGCCGATGAACTATATTGGATAATACAGTTCTCCTCCGTTCTCAAAAAATTTCTTAAAAAAAGGAGAAAAAGAAAAATGAGAAGCATCACGACCTTTGATATTCAGTACGCCCACCGCTTCTACAACTTCAAAGGCGAAGCGCAGTACCTTCACGGGCACACCGGCACGCTGACCATTGAGGTGGAAGACACCATCAACTGCGGAGTCAACATGGTATTCCCCTGCAATGAGATCAAAAAAATCGCCTGGAATCTCCTTAAAAACTTTGACCATGCCCTGATTTTACGTCAGGATGATCCGCTGCTGCCGGCGATCCTCGGTGTTTACGAAGCACAGGGTATCCGCAACGGGGCCCCCAACAATACGATGAAAGGTCCGGCCTTCAAAACCGAACTTGCCACCGCACACCCGGAATGCCGTCTGGTTGTGACCAAAGAAACGATGACCGTCGAAGGAATGATCAAAATCGTCCATGCTCTGCTTAAAGATCAACTCAACATCAGCAAACTCACTTTCAGAAGCGGAGACAACACCGCCAGCGAATGCTATCAGGTTTCCGGTTCCCGGGATCGCTGTCCCTGCTGCGGCGTACTGATGACGCCGGACGGAGTGTGTCCCAAATGCGGATGCCGCAAATAGCTTCACCCGAAACAAAAAAAGCGTTGGTCTGCAAAATGCGAACCAACGCTTTTTTATTGTCGTCAGGATTTTATATTTCCAGATTTCCAAGCGGAAAATGCTGCTGACTGCCGTAGACGTCGCAATCCAGCGGCGAACCGCTGGAATTTTTTCTCGGCAAAACGACCTTGACCGTCAGTATCCGGTCAAAGGTTTTCACAGCGATCTGCGAAACCGGAACATGATAAAGTCCAGCGATATTTTCCACTGTAAAAGCCGGAGAATCCAAAACCTTCCGGTAGTTGGATTCTGATTCAAACATCAGATCGATCGTCACCTGAAACGGTCCGGCATTTTTACTGCGGCACACCAATGCAATATCATAAAGTTTCATTTTATCACCATGGTTTCAACGTTGAATTCCAGAGGCAGATCCGTCAGGTGATAGAGAGAAAACTCATAAACTTCACCGCCGGAAAAGTCCGAAGGCGAAAAGGGAAATGCCAGATTTCCGGCGGTTGCCTTGCGATTGGGGAATCCCTGATGCAGAGCTTTGGATCGGGCCAGTGCAACCAATGCATCAGCCTGCTCCTGCGAGGGGGCAATAGCTTCGATAACCAGTCCAACCTCCCGGGGCAGCTGATCCGGAGCTTCATTATCGCCGGTCACGGCATCCAGACCGTAACGCAAAAAGCGCAGCGAGTATTCATCGGGCTTAACGAAAGACGCCGATTCGGCAACTGCTGAACGCACGCCTTTTTCGATTTCGTCCAAATGGGCAACACCGGAGGGATCACGCATTCCGGCGATAGAAATTGAACGGCAGCCGATCCGGATAGTACCTTCCAGTTTGGTGGTCTCTTTTTCAGCAGGGATCAACTTGCTGCCGGAGACCGAAACTTTCCGGGGAGCGATCTGCTCAAAAGTGCTGTTGGAAAGATCAATCTTTCCTTCCGGTTCATAAAAGCAGTTGGGATCAGGCTGCTCATACAGTGAGTGGGCCGCAACTGAATCCGGAGTGCAAGTACGGGCGGGATTGGGCGGTTCAACGGTGAAATGATCCTCATACATCTCGACGACCAGAGAATCGTTGGCACCGACCGGGCGGGCACAGAGCGCACCGCACTCGGCGATCTTGGCAGCATGAAGGGCCAAACCGGGATCAAAGCCTTTCCAGATCGGATAGGAAGCGAACACAGCCGTATCGCAGCAGCGTCCGGCGACGATGATTTCGGCACCGGATTCCAGAGCTTCGATGATCGGTCCGGTACCGAACTGCGCCACCGGATTGACCAGTTTGTCCACCTGTTCCGATTTGAATTCAGGAGAGCCGCCGCAACTGAAAAGATGACCGGCTGCAGCACGCTGCAAAAATTCCGGACTCAAATCCGAATAGATGACGGCCACATTGAATGAATTATTCTGTTCTTTGGCAATTTCACCAATGATTTCAAGAACACTTTCAACATGAGGCCGGGCACCGGAACCGCCGGCACTTCCGATCACAAGCGGAATTTTGCGCTCTTTGATGTGCGGCAGAATCAACGCCAGATCACGCTTGACCTGAAGTTTTTTAACAAAACCTTTGCCGCTGCCCAGATAATATGGACCGGGGTCGGTTGAACCGGCATCCACACCGATGAAATCGAGCTTTTCTTTGAGAGCGTTTTCCAAGCTCACCGGAGAATATCCGTATCCGAGCAAACCACACAAAGAGAGGTAACGGATCGGTTCTTTCATCCATTTACCTCCGTGTAATCGTAATCTTCCGGAATACCGAGCTGTTTTTCAATTTCCGGCATTTTGGCATCGGCTTCACGGGCCAGCTCTTCAAAATAGTTGTTGCCTTCTGAATCGATCGCCACAAAGAAGGGGCCGAAATGATCGACTTCGTAAATCCAGGTGCATTCAGTCTTGCCCAGCTCTTCAAGGAAATAAACATCGTGAACTTTCTTCACCTGTTCACGCAGAGAGTTGCCGCTCAATCCGATTTTGGTAAGATAAACGCCGCCGACCTCTTTGAGAGCCTGAGCGGTACGGGGGCCCATGGTGGTTTTACCGATAAGAGTACGGAGATTGAATTTTTTAACCACATCGGCACCGTAACGTTCAAAACGGATGGAACTGGTCGGTTCGCAGCTGACGACCTCCCACTCATTGCCATTCTGTTTCATAACCGGACCGACATGAAAAAAGCAGTTGATTTTCTCATAATCGATGGGCGGACAGATGTTATCTTCCACCGCTCTGATGTGCAGACGGCTGCGTCCGGTAAAGAGCAATCCGCTGACGGTGACCATCTCTCCGAGTTTCAAAGATTTGGCATCAGCTTCCGACATTGGCAGTTTAATATCTCTCATATTCAAAGTTCTCCAGTGTAATCAATATTGCCTTTTCCATCGATCCGGGCGATCCAGCGGCGGCCGACCATGCACTGAGCATTGACCGCGACCGGCAAAGCAGCGGTGTGAGTTACCGCCACATCCAGATTTATTGCCAGCACGGCATTGATGCCGCGGGAACCCATCGGGCCGATACCGAGCTGACGGGCGGCATCATAAAGCTCTTTTTCCAGACGGGCGACTTCCGGATCAGAATGACGGGAGCCGATCGGGCGGAGCAAGGCAGCTTTTTTGGCAAGGCTCACACAAAGATCGGCGGTTCCTCCGATACCGACACCGATGATGGCCGGAGGACAGACCTTTCCGGCATAACAGGCATCTTTGATGCATTCAATCACAAACTTCTTAATACCGGCTTCGCCGTCAGCGGGGAACATCATCCGGTAAAATGTTCCGAAGATCTCAGAACCGCCGCCTTTGGGAGCGGCAAGGATTTCCAAACCGTCATCATCCCGGTCAAAAACGATTTCGACTTTGGGCATTCCGGGGCCGATGTTATCGCCGGGGTTTTTGCGGGTCAGCGGGTGAACCATGGTGGGACGGAGGAAGCACTCGGCAGTGGCCCGGGCGGTGGCTTCTTCGGCACAGGATTTCAAAATATTGAATCCGCCTTCCAGTTCAGTTTTGCTTCCGGCATGGATGAAGAACATCGGGAATCCGGTATCAGCACAGACCAGACCATTACCTTTTTCAGAAAGATCGGCATTCTGCAGACTGACTTCAAGATGTTTTTTAGCCATGGGATCGCTCTCTTCGGCAAGGGCGTTCTGCAGAGCCTTGCGGATATCCGGCGGCATTTTGGTTGC
>JAZRNP010000241.1:0-2813 GCA_045648225.1 Victivallaceae bacterium
CGACCAAAGCGGTGGCAGTGCGTTTCGGAAACGGGTTGTTTCCGGCATACACGGCCAAACCGGGAACCGTATTTGAATTTACCGTACCCTGTCCGCCGCCGCGATCGATCGGCGGAAATATTTATAAAATATCCGAATCGTGATGAGAAATTCAAGGAATCGTTTTACAATGAAATTTTTTTCCGGGATCAATATATCTGCCCGTCAGCAGATGCTGCTGCGGATGAGTTCTGTTATTTTTTGCGGCGGCGCACTGTTTTATTCTCTGAGTGTGCTTTGGTTCAAAATTGCTGAAGTAAGCGGCATATATTATGAGACTGCTTTGCATTCCACCCCCGGAACCGGAACATTGGCGATGATCGCAGCCGCAGGAGCACTGGCAGTGGTAATGCTGACACTGCCGTGGAGAGTTGATTGGGGTTCACGTCTGGCAAAATGGGAAAATGTATTGCGTCCGGCATTGCTGTTGTGGGTCATCCCGATGACAAAATTTCCCTGGACTTTATTCGCTGTGATCATATTGAGTTTTGTAGTTTCCCGGTGCTGCAATGAGATCAATTTCAAGTTGCCGGAAATTCCCCGGCGATACTTGATTTTTATCATGGGAGCAGGATTTTTACTGTTGACGGCATGGGGATATTATGTGCAGGTAAAAGCGTATGATTCACTCTATTTTATCTATGGTGACTGGAATCAGTACTCAGCGCATTATTCGCATCTTTTGAGTGGCAGGGCGAGTTTCGTTCAATGGTTTTCCGGAGCGGGACATTGGAATTTCGGTGTGAATTTGCTGATGTGTGCGGCATCAAAACTTTGGTATGCTCCGGATACGATTTTTCTGGTAAATGCTTTGGTTATCGCTTCAGCTATTCCGCTGGGAGGATGGCTGGGAAGCAAATGCAAACTGAATTCCTGGACAATATTGAGTATCCTGCCCATTGTGATCCTGAATCCGGTGTTGAGCAATCAGTTTCTCTCTCACTTTTACGGTTTTCATCCGATCATTTTTGTGGTTCCTTTGTTTATGGGGTTTTTCATCGCCCGGGAATACAAGTGCCGTTGGGCAATGGCGGTGATGTTTGTGTTGTCGCTTCTGGTGCAGGAAACGGTATGTATTTTCTGGGCCGGATATGCCATATATTTGCTGTGCTGCAAACGCTGGAAAAGCGGTATGGCACTCTTTGCAGCAATGGTTGGATTATTTTTCTTTTTCAGCAAGGTGGTGATTCCTGCTGCGCACTCTGATATGGAGTACAGTCAGATGTTTCACTATGCTCAACTTGGCAGCAGCATGGGAGAGGTTCTGCTTTCGCCTTTGATCCGTCCGGGAGCATTTTTCGGAACTTTGTTTGAGCGCAGTTCAATATGTTTTGTGCTTGCTTTGCTGACTCCGTTTTTCTGGGGATTGATACCGAATCCAAAGTTATTGATTGCAGTTGTCCCGTTGGCAGCCGGGGTATGTTTGCAAGATTCGTATGAATGTAAAAATGTTCTGTTTCAGTATGGCGTTGAGATTTCAGTGTTTGCGATGATTGTTACTGTGCTGAACTGGAAAAAAATGGCGGCAGATGAATCTCCTGATAGATCAATTTTTCACTTCTGTTCACTGAAAAAATCGGTAATCGGAGTGTTGACCGCCACTTTGCTTTGCGGTATATTGCTGGCTTTCATTCCCGGAAACAAAGGGCCGGCATCCCGGATTCTGTCCCGTCCGGATGGAGGGGAAATGCTGGATTTTATCACCGGTGCTGCCGGAGCTTTCAACCGGGTGATTGCGACATCCAGAATCCGGGGGCATTTCCAGTTTTCTTCGGTCGATTGTGATATAAGAACTGACTATGCACCGGGTGATGTGATTATCCTTGATCTGCATGATCGATTGATCGACCGTCAGGAATATGTTGAAACTTTGCGGCAAAAGATTGCTGCTGATAAAAAAGTGGTTCCGGTGACTTATTGCATCTGGGAAAATCACACGATCGTGATGTTCAAAGTTCTGCCGCAGGAGGTGATCTTGCCGCCGATCCCATGGTTGCAAGTACAGCCGGAAGCGGAATTTGACAAGTTCGGCACTCTGATCGATATTCCGGTGAAATATTGCAAACTGCGGGCACTGTATCACAATGGACAGATGATCTATCGCGCCATGCTTATGGAAAACAGTTCGCTGGATATCGAATTTGCCTTGAACCATAAATTCGCTGACGGTTCGACCAAAGCGGTGGCAGTGCGTTTCGGAAACGGGTTGTTTCCGGCATACACGGCCAAACCGGGAACCGTATTTGAATTTACCGTACCCTGTCCGCCGCCGCAATCGATCGGCGGAAATATTTATAAAGTCGAAGTGGAAAGACTTATAAGATTCTGGAAAGAATAACCTGGATTATCCTTTCGACGATCTGGTGCAGTACGATCGCTTTGTACCGGGGCGTCCGGGATAAATCTGACCGTTATTTAACTTCCCAGCACTCGGAGGCTACCCGTTGGGCAACGGATGAGTTGTTGGGGTTGCGCAACGCATCGGAAACCGCTTTCATTCCGGCTTCGACCTCGGCACGGCGGCTGCCGTCCGGGAGGATCGCTTCAATTGCCGGGAGCAGCTCTTTCGGAGCGAAGTGCCACTGCAGAAACTCCTGAAACACCTCTTTATCAGCAATGATATTGACCATGGTAAAGAATCCCCGGTAGAGTTTGACCAGAATTCTCGCCAGTGCCAGCGTCATCAGATTGAGTTTATATCCCACGACCAGCGGCAATCCTGAAAGTGCACATTCGACAGTCACCGTACCGCTTGCGGCAAGTCCGGTTCCGGC
>JAZRNP010000242.1:0-3768 GCA_045648225.1 Victivallaceae bacterium
TCCGACTTCCTCACTCTTGCACTGAATGAAGAGATTGCTGTTTGCGTAACCCCAACTCATTTGTTTTGCTCCTTTGTTATTGTTCTGCAATCGTTGTCCGCCAGCCGGTGTTATCGATGGCAGTTACAGTGTCGTCTTCAACTTCAATATGAGTATAGCCCAAATCTTCGGCGGTGCGGATGATTTCTCTTACTTCATAAGTTCCGCAACGGTTCAGTTTATCTGCGATGTCGCTTGAGATGATTTTCCAGATACTCATTGATTTTCCTCCAGTTCGTGCCAATCGTGCTGACAAGTCCAGCAGATACAGCGTTGTTCGTTTTGTTGTTCTTCCGGATTCCAGATGTGGTCGATGACCTCGATTTCAAAACTTCCGCATTCCGGACAGCTTTCGGTTGCGGTGTAACTCATGACGCCTCGCTTTCCACTACCCGGCATAACCCGACATAGCTTAAAGAATCATTGTAATTCATAATGTAATCTCCCCGGATAAAAGAGGAATCAGAGCGGCCTGCCGGATGAGTTTCCGATTCATCGCAACTATCCCCCATATCCCACTCTTTCAAATAATTCATCGCGGCAGACTCGCCCTGACTCCTGATTATTTCCAAAACTTCTTCGGCATCTTCGCCTTGCAGAAAGATGATGTTCAAATACTTTTTCATGCTTCATTGTTCGAGGTGGTAATTTGTTCAATTTCTTTGCCTGAATCATCAAGGATATGCAGAACAAGTTCATTTTTCAGCGGTCCCTGGGCAACACCATTACTGTCTGCAATGTGCCAGTGATTACGGGAATCCCGCAAATACCACAGATCCGGACTGTCACAATTCCGGTAATACTTATAGCCGAAACTTGGTATCTCTGCGGCAAAGGTCATAAAGATATGATGAATGGCTGGCGTTTTTTCTCCCTGATAGCAATTCCCGGCATAGAACCATTTGCCATTTTCCTGTTTCAAAGTTGCGAAAGTCGGCAGATATTTCTGTTCCCGGTTCCGGCAGAGGTCGGCGGCTTCGCTCTGTTGAATAAGCAATTTACTGTCATTATCCGGCAGACTGCTGTTTTTGAAATATTCAACAAAGCCGTTATCCACTTCATCTCCAGGAACAAGGAATGATGCAAGGGATTTATGAGAAGTGATCCATTCGGCAAAAGTTTTCATACTTCAACTCCAAGTTCCTGCTGTTCATTGATATTCAGCATCCACATATTGGCAAACTCCACAAGGTCATTGAGTAAAGATGGATTATATTTGACCGGGCGACCGTCAACATCGCTGTATTCAAAGACCTCCTGATGTATTCCCATATTGTCCTGACGAAAACTGATGGGATGGAATTTGCCGTCTTTGCTGACAAATTCCATTTCCGGATCACGCATCAAATCACCGTTTTCAACATAAGTATGGCTGACGGCAATATGATTATCAAAGGTGGGAATATGGTGCAGTTTTTCGATTGAAACCGGCATAAAACAGGAGTCGGCTTTCTCAATTTTGGCAAAACTCCCCATTGTTTTTGCGTAAGCGGGATCACTCATGCAGTCAATAAGTTTCTGCAGAACGGCAGATGATTTTTTGTTCAGATGTTTCATGCGGCATTCTCCTTTGTTTGCGTATTTTTCATCATATAATCAACGGCTTTTTGAGCCTTATGGGCGGCTTGTACCACCAGTTTTTTATCATTTTTTAGTTTTTCCAGCCAGCTTTGAATGTATGCTCCGGAATTTTTGATTGTCGCGTGGGCGATCCCCGAATGGGTGCAGAGGAAAGCCGCACCAAATTCAGCAATCAACTCTTCCTTGGAATAGGTTTCACTGCCGAACCGTATATTTTCCATACCGGGGCGTTTCAATCGGGAGCTGTGACCGGTTGAGTGCGTCATTTCGTGAAAAAGCGTGGAATAATACTCTTCTTCGCTTTCAAACTGTACCCGCTCCGGCATCATGATCAGATCGGAACCGGGAGAATAACACGCCCTGTTGCCGCCATGAATGATTTCCGGACAATCGCTGTATGCGGCAATCACCTCTTCAGCGTTGCTTATGGGATCAAATTCAATCAGATTTTTGGGCGGAAGATCCGGAATATATTTTGAAGGAATTCCGATAGTCTGCTCTATATTATATACAGTATAGAACCGCAACACCGGAATCTTTGTCCCCGGAACTTTTTCAAATAAAGTCCAGAATACAACTCCGCAGCCTTTTTCTTCCGGTTTGACTTCACCGCCAAGTTTGTGCAACTGCCGCGGTGTCAGCCAGAATGGAGATTCATAAGGCATCATGCAGAGCAGGATCTGGTTGATTCCGCGGTATGGTTTGCCGCTGACCAGATTCCGGTGACGCCATTCATACGGTCGCCATGGACAGTGCCAGGGAATCACGCCTTTTTCCAACTCTGCAATGATGCGTCTGGTTACTTCTTTGTAAGTGTCGATCATACTTTTACCCTTATTTTATGCGGCATCATCGGGGAAAAAGTCATCATCTTCCTCTTCGGCGATTTCCGGATCGTGTTTCAAAACAAATTCATAAGCACGCATTTCTCTGGAGAAATTCCAGTGAAAGTATGCTTCACCTTTGCTCTTTTTAGTGGGGAATCCCAGTTCCACAGCTCGATCCACGATTTCACTCATTGTCATTTCATTGATCTTAGCCATCTTATACCTCCTTGTTCGGGTTGTTGGTTTCACCTTTCACCCATAGCCAAAGTCCGCCCATCCGCCGCTTCAGGCGGTGGTGCGGCATTGGCAAGGTGAAACCAACAAGGTGGAGTTTCATATTGACTTGCCGGCAGTTTCAAGCTGCCGGATGATTTGAGAAAGTTCTTTTCTGCTGATGGCAACGATTTCTCCGGATTTTTCCTTCAGACGATTCAAATATTCACGGGCAAGATCTATCCCGATTTTTGCGTCTGTTGGAGTTTCCGGAGTAACGACGATTTCGATCTGCCGGGAGTTATCCCGGAAACAAAGATATTCCGGACTTTCTGCCGACTGGATCGGGAGAAACTTTTTGAGTTCATCCCACTTGCCGCGAATGGAAATCCGGTTGTCTTTGTTGTGAATGGTGATATGACAATTCATCAAGCGGCCTCCTGCTGAGCTTTTTCACTCTTTTCAAGTGCTTCCCAGGATTTGGGATCCGGAAGTGCGGCAGTCGCATCGGCAAGAGCTTTTTCCAGATCATAGTTGACCAGGCTTGCAATAATTCCTGCTTCTGCCCAGCGAGGTTCATCCGGGCCGCTTTGACCGGTACCAAGTTCTGTAAAGATATTTTCGCAGACGCTTTCCCAGAAAAAGAGATCGATTTTTGCACTTTCAGAAGCATCCTTGTTCTGCAAAGAAGCAAAACTCATGATTTTATCCGGAAGTTCCAATGAGTTGAAAGTCTGTTTGGTTTTGTAATCAAAGTGATCGCCGCAAACTGCCCGTGTCCCTTTGCAGGCTGCCATCAGGTAGATGATATGACGATCCGGAGTGGAAGTTTCTCCGTCTTTGATAGCCTGAATCATCATTTCGATGGCTTTGCGTTTCCGCTGACGGGTCTTGGCTTCTTTGCGCTCCGCAAGAGTTTTGACCTTTTTCGGTTCGGCATTCTCGGAATTTTTCGGGCGCTGAATGGTGATTTGAGTTCCGGCACGCGGACCATCGGCAATAATTGCCGGAGTTCCTTCTTCGGCATTTTCTGTTTCCCGCCAATCCCCCGGTCCCAGAACTTCATTTTCTGACAACGGATCATCTTCCTGCGGATTTTCTTCATCTT
>JAZRNP010000243.1:0-8512 GCA_045648225.1 Victivallaceae bacterium
CTCCTTCGACTAAAGCCGAACAGGGTGAACACGATGAAGCGATCAGCTTTGAGGGCGTTGTCGAATGCATCGGTCTGGAAAAGGCCAATGCCATCCGGGATCTTTCTCTCAAGATCTATACCTCCGCCCGGGATTATGCCGCAACCAAAGGCATTATCGTTGCCGACACCAAATTTGAATTCGGTGAAATTGACGGCAAGATCATTCTGGTTGACGAAGTTCTGACCCCTGATTCAAGCCGTTTCTGGCCGATGGATCAGTACGAAGAGGGAACCAGTCCGGTGAGCCTGGACAAACAGTTCGTCCGGGATTATCTCGAATCCCTCGATTGGGACAAGAATCCGCCCGCTCCGGAACTTCCGGTCGATGTGGTGGATAAAACCGCCGGCAAATATCTGGATGCATACCGGATGTTGACCGGTAAAGATCTCTGATCTTTATATGATTTTAAAGCGGCAGAAATGCCGCTTTTTTGTTTCAGGAGCGAATTACTGTGTTTGACATTTTTACTACACTGGAACCGTTGCAGATAACGGTGCTGATCATCGGAGCGATTCTCATTGGCATCAACAAAACCGCTATTCCCGGGTTGGGGGTCCTGCCGGTGGTTATGCTGGCGATGAGTTTTGAAACTCAGATGTCCACCGGATTGCAGCTCGGTATGCTGGCTATGGCAGACATTATTGCGGTGATCTACTACCGCCGCCATGCGGATTGGAAGATCGTGCTCCGTCTGCTGCCGTGGGCTCTGGTCGGTTTGGGGGGCGGTTCGCTGCTGTTGAATTTCGTCATTCCGCCGTCCGGCAATGTGATGCGCCGGGTCATCGGATGTATCGTGCTGGCACTGATGGTGATCAGTTTTATTCATAAACGTTTGAAGCCGGATCAGATCCCTTCCGGGAAAGGTATTGCTGCATTTTTCGGTATGCTCATGGGTACGACCACTCAGCTTGCCAATGCGGCAGGTCCGGTATCTTCGATCTATTTCCTGGCGATGAAATTGCCGAAAGACAAATATCTGGGCTGTTGTGCGTGGTATTTTCTGATTCTCAACTGGATAAAACTGCCGATTTTTGTTGCAGAAGGACGTATTACCTGGCGGTCATTTCAGCTGGATTTGTGCATGATACCTTTCCTTATTGCCGGTGGAGCGTTGGGAATATTGCTGTTGAGGAAACTGCCGCAGAAAATTTTTGAAGCTGTGATTCAAGTATTGGTCGTGGTTGCAGCGATCCGGCTGCTCTGGTGAAATCATGCGATTGGATAAATTTCTTTCAGATTCCACCGGGTACAGCCGCAAAGAATTGAAATCGCTGATCCGGAGCGGCAAGGTCACTGTTGACGGTGCCGGAGTCCGGGTTCCGGAGTTTCAGGTGAATGAAAACTCTGTCGTTACGCTGAATGGCCTGAAGGTGTGCTATCGCAAATTTGTCTATCTTATGATGAATAAACCCGCAGGTTACATCAGTGCTACCGAAGACGGCAATGCTCCGGTGGTGACCGGATTGCTTTCAGAAGAATATCGTCATTTTGATCTCTTTCCTGCCGGACGGTTGGATAAAGATACCGAAGGATTGCTGATTTTGACCAATGACGGGCAATTCTGCCACCGGATCACCGCTCCCCGCAAAAAGGTGTGGAAACGCTATTTCGCCCGGTTGGATCGGGCGGTCGAAGCGGTGGATGAAGCACAGTTCAGTGCCGGGATGGATCTGGGAGATTTTGTCGCTGCTCCCGGTAAGTTGATCGCCACGGATGTCCCGGAAGAGATTTTTGTCGAAATCAGTGAAGGAAAGTTTCATCAGGTAAAAAGGATGTGTGCCAAAGTCGGCAAAAATGTGGTTTATCTCAAGCGTTGCGCCATCGGCGGTGTTGTCCTTGATGAAACTCTTGAACTTGGGGCGGTGCGGGAGCTGACCGCCGGAGAATTGGAATTACTTGCCGCCGGAACTCTGCCGCCGCTTGTATAAATCAATTGATTGTGATATATTAACCTTGTGAACTTGAAAGGTGAAAAAATATGAAAAGTTTGATCGTTATTCCCGCCCGGTACGGTTCCAGCCGTTTCCCCGGAAAGCCGTTGGCGGAACTTGCCGGAAAAAAGATTCTTCAGCGGGTCTGGGATATCGCTGCCAGCGTGGCGGCTTCCCGTCCGGATTGTTCGGCAATTGTTGCCACTGAAACCCCGGTCGCTCCGGGGGAGGGCAGTGCAAAAATAATTGATTTCTGCGAAAAGAATGGTATTCCGGTGGCAATTACTCCGGACAGCTGCCGCAGCGGCAGTGACCGGGTTTGGGCGGTTGCTTCGGCGTTGCCGGAAAATGAGCGTCCGGAAGTTTTGCTCAATTTGCAGGGGGATAATCCGCTTTGTCCGCCGCAGTTTATCTCTGCATTGCTCGACGCTTTTGAAGAACACCCGGAAACTCAAGTTGCAACTCCCTGCACCCGTTTGAGCTGGGAAGCTCTGGATGAGCTGCGGGAAGCGAAAAAGAGTTCTCCGTTTTCCGGGACGACGGTCATTGCCGGAAGCAACGGCAATGCGCTGTGGTTTTCCAAAAATATCATTCCCGGCATCCGCAAAGAAAAAGATCTGCGGGAAAAGATGGCTTTCAGTCCGGTCAAGCGTCATATCGGCTTGTATGCGTACAAGTTTGCTGCGCTGGCATTCTTTTCTCATGCTCCGCTGGGGTATTATGAAGGTTTTGAGCAGCTGGAACAGCTCCGTTTTATCGAAAACGGTATCCCGGTCCGGATGGTCGAAGTCGATTATCCGGCCGGATATGATGCTTCCACCAGCGGCGTTGACAGTCCGGAAGATCTTGCCCGGGCAGAAAAGTTGATCGCTTCAGCAGGGGAGTTGTTGAAATGAGTGAAGTTACCCGTCTGATTGTTGTCCGTCACGGAAATACATTTAATTCCGGAGATATTATTTTGCGGGTTGGCAGTGCCACTGATATCCCGCTTACCGAAAAGGGCGTCCAGCAGGGAAATGCGGTCGGTCGTGACCTCGCTGCTGCCGGAATCTGCGTGGATAAAATTTTCGCCGCTCCGTTGCAGCGTACCATGCGCAGTGCGCAGGAGATCGCTTCGCACTACGGCAATATGGATGTTGAAGTAGCCGGATTTCTGACCGAATTGGATTACGGTCAGGATGACGGTCAGCCGGAAGATGATATCGTGCTGCGGCTCGGGATCGTCGAATCTGATGGCAGAATCGTTCCGGAAACCACCCTTGATGAGTTGCGCGCCGCCGGTAAAGCTGCGCTGAAAAAATGGGACAGTGAAGCAATTCTGCCCCGGGCATGGAAGCATCTGGATGCCCGGGCTGCCCAGTTGGAAAAAGATTGGGCGGAATTCGGCGAGACGGTGAAGCGTGATTTTGCCGGTAAAACCGTGGTTGCCGTCACCAGTAACGGTATTGCCCGTTTTTCCAAGGTTCTGCTTCCTGCCGGTGAAGCTCTGGACGGCAATTTGAAACTCGCCACCGGAGCCTACGGAATTTATGTTTGTGAAAACGGTGTGTGGCGCAGTGACAAGTGGAATGTCCGCCCGGAATTGTAATTGATACAAAGAGGTTGAATATGAAAAAGTTTATTGCCGCAATTGTTTTTTCTGCATTGTCTCTGGGAGCTGCTGAAGTCGCAGTTCCGTGGAACAAGGTCTTTGAAAGTGGAAAACTTAATGATTCTATGAAATGGCGCACCCGCATTTCTGTTGAGGAAAAAGATGGCGTGAAGTTTGTCCAGATGGGTCAAACTCCCAAGATTCCGGGAAAAGATTTCGGATTTAATCTGATCCAGGTCCCGGTTGAGCCCAACCGCATCTATAAAGTGGTCATCTCCGCCGAAGTCGAAGGACCGGATACCATTGAAAATGATCCGAAGGTCGTCGATGCGCTGTTGGTCCGCGACAAGCGGAAATTCGGCAAGCCGCTTCCCGGCTGGACCATTATGCATTTCAATGAGGCGGATAAGCATTTTGCTTCGGAGATGGCGAGTTGGGCAAGTTTTTGCCGCAAGGGCAAGTTTGACTATGTCCATTTGTTCTACACCCACTCGGCTACCCGTTCGATCGTGCTGCGCTGTCATAACTATGGGAATTTGACCAATCTGGTGAAGTTCTACAAGTTTACTCTGGAAAAAGTTGAGAGCGATGTCTGCAATGTGAATCCGGATTTTTCTGCCGGAGCCTACAATTGTTCCGGTTACAACTACGGCGGTAAATTGTGGCGCATCGTCGAAGAAAACGGCAAGGCACTTTTGAAGTGCAATGATTCCTGGGTGATGGGCGATCCGATTGCGGTCAAAGCCGGAGAGAAGTACACATTGACGGTCACCGGTTCCAAGTCCGGAAAGCTGAGCGCAACTGCCCGGGTGTTGTTTTTGCCGGAAGGCAGTTCATTCAAAGGAACTGCGAGCAAGGAGGTTATTTCTTTCAAAAAAGGTGAATTCGAAACTCAGAGTATCCGGTTTACTGTGCCCGAAGGTACGGCACGGCTGCGTACCAGTTTGAGCCGGGGCAACTTCAAAGAGGTTAAATTGGTCCGGGAAAAGTAAAATTTTTCCGTCGGAAATTTACAGGCACGGAGCGCGCCTGAAGACCCCCATCGATGATGCCAAAGCTGCGCGGTGGAAAGCGTTTGTAAAAAAGCTCAATCCGAATATTATTCTGTGATAAAGCCGCAGCAAATCGGATAATTTGGAAAATATCCGGAATATTTTTGCTTTTAAGCTTGAAAAATCCGCAAAGCGGGGTTATTTTAAGAAATCGACAACGTATTGTGTCGCCAAATATCTGCCGGGGAATGGCCCGTCAGGTGATTGAAATACAGTGTAACTAAAGAAAAAACAGGACGAACAGAAAATGAAAAGAACCTTCCAGCCTTCCAACCGCCGCCGCAAACGCCGGCTCGGATTTTTTGCCCGCATGGCTACCGCCGCCGGACGCAACATCATTAAGCGCCGTCGTCAGAAGGGACGCGCCCGTCTTACCGCCTGATATATCAGGAGGGTTTTCGCTTGACCACTTCGCTGCGATCAGGTGAGGTTCCGGAGCGCGTGCGCTTGCGCCTGCGTAAAGAGGACAAGATTCATCTGAAAAGCCAATTTGACCAAATCCGGAAAGATGGAGTTAAATTCCTCTCCCCCGGTGTCGTGGCAGTGGTCGCTCCCTCGCCTGCTGGGCGGGTGGAATGCGGGGTTATATGCAGCAAAAAATACAGCCTGTTGTCGGTGACCCGGAATCGGGCCCGCCGGCTGCTCTGGGAAAGTTTCCGGATGCTGAAACCGGATCTGGAACTTTGCCGGATATTGCTGATCCCCCGCAAAAGAATGATGAAGTACAACCGGATTCAGGCAACCCGGGAGGTTGCTCGTTTGCTGGCGGATGCCGGAGTGTTGTCTGCCGATGCTGCAAATTCCCCGCGTGGTTGCTGATTCAGCCGATACGGTTTTATCAGCGGTTTATTTCTCCGCTTTTTCCGCCGTGCTGCCGGTTTACTCCGAGTTGTTCCGCTTATGCCGTTGAGGCATTGCGCAAACGGGGATTCTGGGTAGGGTGCATTTTGATCGTTTGGCGGTTATTGCGTTGCAATCCTTTCTGCAAAGGAGGGTATGATCCGGTGCCGGAAAAACGCAAGAAAGTATCTTCCTCCGGAATCACAACCAATGTGAACGAGGAAAAATGAAATTTGACAAAGAAACTTTGATTGCTTTGGTGGTGTGCGTTGCCATTCTGATCGCATGGCCTTTTGCTGCCAAATTATTCAACAAAGACAACGGTGACAAAACTCAGGAAACCGCCGCCCCGGTTGAGAATGTAGCAACTCCCGCTCCTGCCGTTGAAGTAAAAAAGGCGGTTGAAGCTGCTCCTGCTCCGGTGGCTATTCCCACTGTGAAATTGGCAAATGCCGATTTGACCTTGAAAATTTCTCCGAAATACGCTTCGATCAGAGAGGTTATTTATAACAACCACTATATTGCTGACGGCGACAAAAATGTTGCAGCTGTTTATGGTGACCGCGGAGCGTTCCAGCTCCTTGCCAACGGTTGGGCTCTCTCCGGAGAACCGGTCGTCAAACAGGATAAACTTTCCTGCACGATCTCCCGCAATATCGCTGCCCCGCAGGGAATGCTGCTTGTCACTCAGACTTTTTCTCTTGAAGAAAAGGGCTTTGAAGTCAACTGCAGTTACAGCATCTCCGTTCCCGGAGCCAAAAATGAGGTCGTTTTGACTGACTTGGTTGTCTACGGTCCCGAAATCGCCCCGTGGCACACCGTTTCCGGTGACAAACGCCGGGCACTTGCCCACCGGATGGATTACCGGACCAATTACGGTGAAAATGATGACATCAGCGGTGACGAAGACGATGAAGACTTTTTCTTCTCCCGTCCCCCGGCTGTGCTGTGGGCGGCGGTGAGCAACAAATATTTCTGTTCAGTTTTCAAACAGCTGGAAAACCGTCACGGATTCCAGATCTGGCAGGATCGCCGTTTCGTTACCAAAGAACAGCCGATCATTGCGGTCGGTGCAGTTCTGCCCCCGGTGAAAATTGCTCCGGGTAAAGAGGCCGAGCTGAAATTTGCGATGTATGACGGCCCCAAAAATATCGATGCTCTGGGCAATTTTGCCGAGGGTGGTGCCGGAGTTATGCATCTGGCTTGGGGACCGCTGAATTATCTCGCCCGTCTGCTGCTGTGGGTGTTGACCATGTTCCACAGTTTGTGCAACAGTTGGGGTGTCAGTATCATCCTGCTGACGATCCTGGTGCGTGCGGTGTTCTATCCCATTACCGCCAAAGGCAACGAATCCATGAAAAAGATGCAGCGGGTTCAGCCCATGTTCAAAGAACTGCGGGAAAAGTACAAAGATAATCCCCAGCTGCTCAATCAGAAAATGACCGAACTTTACCGGGCCGAAGGAGTCAATCCTTTTGCCGGATGTCTGCCGGTTCTGCTGCAGATCCCGATCTTCTTTGCTCTTTACGCAATGTTGGACAACGCAATCGATTTGCGTCACGTCTCATTTTTGTGGTGCAAAAACCTTGCGGCAGCGGATACGATTTTCCGGATTCCGCTCGGATTCACTATTTTTGGTGTCAATGCCATCCCGGTCAATCCGCTGGTACTGGCGATGACGGTGCTGATGGTTGTTCAGCAGCGCATGACTCCGATGAGTATGGATCCGGCGCAGAAAAAGATGATGGCTTTCATGCCGGTTATTATGTTGCTCTTCCTCTACGATCTGCCATCGGGGTTGACCCTCTACTGGACAGTCAGCAACCTTTTCAGTATTTTACAACTGTGGCTTCAGAAAAGACGCGGTCAGAATTCAGATGCCGCCAAGCCCCAAACTCAAGGAAATTAAAAAATGTCTGAAATTCCGAAGTTCAACGAGTACAAGGATCAGATCTCCCGGATCTTGACCACGATGTTTGACTTTCTTTCTCTGGAAGGAACTTTCACCATCGAGGAACGCGGTCAGAAGATCGGTGTCAAAATCGCCAGCGATGATGCCGGCCGCATTATCGGCAGAAAAGGTCAGACCCTGGACAGCTTGCAGCTCATTCTCAACCGTATCCTTTTTAAACAGGATGAAGAGTGTCCCCATGTGATGCTCGACATCGATGGTTATGCCAACGGTGAACGTGAACGCCGTTCCTCCGGCAATGACGGAGCTCCCCGTGAACGCCGGGCCCGCCGCGAACATGGCGGTGCTTCCCGGGTCAGCAACGAGCAGCTCGAACAGCAGGCCAAAGATGCTGCGATCGAAGTCAAGCGTTGGGGCGAACCGGTGAAATTGCCGGAAATGAACGCTCATGACCGCCGGATTATTCATGTCACTTTGAAAGACGATCCGGAAGTTACCACCGAATCCATCGGCGAAGGAGCCATGAAAAAAGTGGTCATTTCGCTTGCTGAAAAGCAGACTGCCGCAGATGTTCAGTAATCTGAACTGCACAGTTTCAAAGATTCCGTCCGGAGCATTGATTTGCCCGGACGTTTTTTTTAGATCATGAGCGATTTTTTTGATACCATTGTCATCGGTTCCGGCCCGGCAGGTTTGGCTGCCTGGGCGGCGGCCGCTGCTGCCGGTGAAAAGGTACTGCTTCTGGAGCAATTGAAATCTCCCGGACGCAAGCTGCTGGCTTCCGGTGGAGCCAGATGCAATGTGACTAATGTGCTGAAACCCCGGGAGATGGCGGCGGCATTCGGCAATTCAGCACGCTTTGTCCGTCATGCGCTTTACAGCTGGGATTCAGTGAGATTGCGCCGTTTTTTTGAAAATTGCGGGGTCCCGATCGAAGTTACCGATGGATTCCATTGTTTTCCGGCATCCGGCAAATCGCAGGATATTTTAAATGCGTTGCTGAATTTCGGTCATGGTTCTGCCGGGGTGTTGAAATCCGGAATTGCGGCAAGCGGATTGTTGATTGAAAACAGCCGGATCGCCGGAGTAAGTGCTGCTGACCGGATATTCCGGGCTTCGAAAGTGGTCATTGCCTGTGGCGGCA
>JAZRNP010000244.1:0-7094 GCA_045648225.1 Victivallaceae bacterium
GGCGTAATCAAAAAGCTGCCACTCGCCTGTCCGGCAGACAGCCGGACGACAGGCGCAGCAAGGCGCGCTCCGGCAAAGCGAGATCGCTCCGTGGACTTATTTCCAACCTGACCAGTGGATCGCAGTTCTGCTGTTGCCGCCCAGTTCCGGGTATGGATTGTCAATATTGCCGACACGTTTCGGCGCAACGTGCCAATCGGCATAGAGGATATTGATAGATTTGTTGTGCCGGGAATGCGGAGATCCCACATCGCTTTTTTCAAGGTAGTCGGTTTTGTAGGAAATGGTTATATAACCATGGATTCCCCCCGCTCCATATCTTATCCAGCCGTCCATTAACGCATACATTTTGCTCGGGTAGCGGACTTTGGAACTTTTAAGCGCACTTGAACTCAAACTTGCTCCTGTATCAACATTTTCGACATAGCGGCCGCTGCCGATATGGCTGTAAGAATAGCCGTATCCGGTGTAGGTGATATTGCCGTTGCGGTCACAATAGGTTTGCGGTTTGTCTGCTGCGGTCGGATGAAACGAAGGGCATACGAAAATGTTCAGCGGCAAGATCCCGTGATCGTAGAAGTAGCCGGTCCAGTAATGCGTGCTGGTCGGACGGCGTTTGGATGGACCGACATTCATGTAAGGTATAAAGTATTCCGTATTGTCCACATATCCCTGAAATGCCTGTCCAAGCTGGCGCATATTGCTCATGCAGCTGGCAGCGCGACCGCGTTCTCTGGCACTGTTCAGAGCCGGCAGCAGCATCGCTGCCAGAATAGCAATAATTGCAATCACGACCAATAATTCAATGAGAGTAAAATGTTTTTTCATTTTTATGCTCCTTCGATTATAAAACTGTAATGGAAATATCTTTTATTTTGCCGGTAAAATATCCGTTCCGGCTTTCTCCGCATCCGATTACTCCAGCTTTGGGGCGCATCTGGAATCCGGAGACTTTGACCGGATTTCCGGATTTACCGTTGACACTTACAGAGAAGTTCTGCTGGTCAAAAGTTATTTCCACATCGTTCCATTTGCCGGGGATGAGTCCGGTGCCGGATTTCGCAACGACGACCGCCGGTTTGCCGGAGTAGAAAAGATTCCAGAGGAACATCCGGGCACTGAGAATACCGTTTTTGACTGACAGCATGAATCCGTGACTGCCTGAACCGAAAATATACTGTTCATTTTTGAAGTGCTTGTTCACCCATATCTGCATGGTGATCCGGTGTCCGGCGTACATAGGAACTACCTGCATCGGCAGAGAAATGTGCGACATCTTGTCAAACGCCATGCTCCAGGAGCCGTCGGCTTCTCTGGCGCGTCCGGGAATTGCCGGGAAATCTTTTTTATGCTGTTCCATTGCGTCAAAGGGCAGTGAACCATAGCGGGAACCGCCGATACCGATATTGGAAGCAAGCGGAGTACAGGCGTTGATCATGCCATAGTATTTGCGTCCGGCAGGCGAGGGGATGACCGTGTTTCTACCGGGGGCGAAATCAAAGGTGAATGGAGTCAGCAGATTTTCATCAGCGGAAACTTTTACCGCTTTTTTGGCAAAGCCATCGTAAACATTGAACTCTTTTACCTTGCCGGAGGGAACATAAAGAGATTTTACTCCGCCCCGCCAGGTATTGCCTTTTTTGTCGATCACCCGCAGCGAGAAGATACTCTTTTTTGCATCTCCGGGGATGACAAAGCAGTCAAAATTCACCTCTTTTTTGTCAATGTGCGGCGGAATCACCAGCTGGCTGTTGTAACGGGAAATTACCATAGAGAGATTCTGTTTGGTTGAGTTGAATCCCAGCAGATGCTTGTCCATGACCTCTTTGACGGATACTGTTTCATTGAAAATTCCGGGGATATTGATCCTGATCATCGCTTTATCCACCTCGCTTTTGGGCAGACGGATCAGGAACGATTTGGCAAACTGGGAATTCCATTTTTTTTCCCGGAAACTTTGCGGGAACTTTTTCCCATTTGTACTTTTTGCTCCGGGAGCATTTTGGATATCGAGGGTCATCCGCCAATCGAAGCGTCCGATGCCATGAAGTTCGATCTTGATCACGGCCTCTTTGTCATTCTCCCGCAGGGCAGGGCGGTTGTCCGCCATCCATACGGTGTCGCTGCCGTCGAGGATTTCCGCCTGTGCCATGGGGACGGGGCTGGAAATTTTGCCTTTCAAACGCAGCAGGCCGTTCTCATAAGGGGTGATGGTGTAGTCGGCTTTGATTCCTGAGAGCTGTTCCCGCAGGGGATGCTTGGCCCATTGCCACTCGGAATTCCAACTTGCACACAGCTCCTGCGTCCAGAAACTGTCCGGAGAAATGTATTTGCCGCCATCCCATGAGATTTCGAGTTTGGGTTTGACCAACTGATATTTGAGCAGTTCTGCTGCCGGAATCGTGAAAGTCACATCATTGCATTCTGTGGATTTCAAAGTTTTCGGAGCAAACGTTTTGACAGTTTTACCATTGGCGGCGGTGAGGGTAAGAGTGATGTTGTAGCTGCGTTCCGGGGACTGATCGGGGATATTGGTGATTTGAAACTCTGCCGTTTCACCGGCAAGCAGACGGCGGCGGTAGCAGAGGATCATATTGGGGATGGAGAGGTCGTCGCCGGGGAAGGCGGTGAATTTTTCGCCCCGGATCTTTTCGGCAAAGTGCCGGACGATGCGCAGTGAACTCCAGCCGGTGTTCACCATCGGACGGTAACAGGTGTTTTCGTTGACCTCATCCCACTCCGGGAGCATACAGATGTCCGGGCGGGCCGCTGCGATGAATTCCAATTCTTTCCGCAAGGTGGCAACTCCGTCGGAGTTGCGGATAAAGGTCCAGCGGTACTGGTTTTCATGTCCCTGAAGTACGCCGAGAGCAAAAAATTTATCCTTGAATTCCGGTTCGGAAAAGACTTTGTGCAAAATCGGTATCATCACTTTAAAGCCGAAAGCATTGTCGATTTTATATCCGGTGTTGAGGTGTTCGCCGTGGACGAGGATACCGTCTGCCGTCCGCAGATGATTACGCAGATATTCGGCCATGTTTTCGATATCGGCTCCGGTCAGCGGGCGGGCTTTTTTGAATTTGTGCTTATCGTAAAATGGCACGTAGGGGACGATGACAAAATTATCGCCGTGTTTGGCCACGATATTCTTTTTAAGTTCCTTTACATAGCGGGTATCGGTCTGGGGGGGATAGATGGTGATGACCGGTTTGCCGTTGAAACGGTAGACATTGGGAGCTGCGAGCATCATTTGGGCGATATTGAGATAATCCTGGCGTTTCCGGAATCCTCCGGAGGTGAGTTCTCCATGCAGCCGGATACCGTTATTCAGACTGGTTTTGAAAAAACTGGTGCGGCCGGAGGTTTCCAGAAGCGAAGCCATGCCGGAACATTTTCCAAGTTCCAATGCTTTTTTAATTGCCTGGGCTTCGGCATCGTTTACCCGTGCGTCAGGTTTGTTGAAGCGTGCCAATTGGCTGTTCTGATACAACGGACGGTCGAACCAGCGGTGGATGTAGTCGTTTTTGCTGAGGGTGTATTTCAACTGGGCCCGGGGAACGAATTCGGTTTTATTGTTTTTCAGGCGGCAATTTGCGGCGGCCCGGGTGTATTCGGCGAGTTTTTTTTCGGCATCCGGAGTGAGTTTCCAGCCGTTGTAAACGGGCATGGCAAAAATAGTGCCGGAAAGGGTAAATAACAGTGATAAACTGCAACAGATTTTCATGACAGGATCTCCTTATTTTGTCAAATATTTATTATATCGCAACACTATTCTTTTGACAACTAATAAAATGACATAAAAAACTAAATAAATGACAAAATTGTTGCAAGGTCGGTTTGCAATCCGCCATATGCGGATATACATTAATAACCGGAGGAATTTATGAGGTCTTTAAGTGAAATCTGTAGCGGATTGCCGGAGGCGCGGGGAGCCAGCGGTGTATCAGCCGTCCCGCCGTTGATCCCGGAACGGCTCTGTTTCTATTTCCGGACCGGTAAGTTTTACGATATGTGGAACCGGGTGTTCTGTCACGAATCGTTCATCGTGGTCTATATGGTCTCCGGTAAACGTACCGTGAATATCAACGACTGCTCCTACACTTTGGAAAAGGGTGAATTGATAATCATCCCCCCTTATTCCAGACATTTTTTCGGTGATGAGTACCGGGAGTTTGAATCACTGATGTCATCTTTTGTCATATCCGGTGACAGTCGCCGTCTGCACAATATCTGTTCTCAGAATTTGAAGTTGACCCGTCAGGAGGAAAAAACTATCCGGGCAGCGGTTGAAAGTTACAAACGCTGGCTCGGCGGAAACCCGGCCGGAGCAGAGGAGGCAGTCTGCCACTTTGCGATATTGCTCCGGCAGCTTCAGAGCATCGCCGCTCCCGAACTTGAAATGCGCAAAATATTCGATTCCGAATTGCCGCTGTTGAACCGGATCACGGCTTATCTCGCCGCCAACCGTCACCGTCATGTGACATTAGCTGAGTTATCCCGGGAGCTTCATGTTTCCGGGAGCAGCATCCGGCAGACCTTCAGCAAAAAGATGAATGTGACCATCGGGCATTATCAGTTGGTTCAACGGCTCCGGCATGGAATAAGTCTGCTTCAGACCACCGGGTTGAGTGTGGCTGAAATTGCAGAAAAGGTGGGTTTTTCCTCCACCAACGGATTTTTGCTGGCGGTCAAAAGGGAGTGTGACGGTGCAACTCCCCGCCGGTTCCGGAAAAAGAGTTGATGATCGCCGGAGAGGCGGAAAAATGGCAAAAAATCGCTTTCAAAAAAGTTTTTTTACATTTTTTTGCCTCAAAATGGCATTCGCAGTTTGCAATAATCCCCCCCCGGTGCTATTTTAAGCCGATGTTGCTGTCCTCTTTAACAGCGGACGGCTTCAATATTGATAGCAATTTACTGAAAACAAAAAAACGGAAGCGAGGTTCAATTCCGAAACCAAAAGAAGGGCCCACGGTAATGGCACTTAACAACGATCTTATGGAAAAACGCACTGATTTCAGTGGAAAACCTGTAACCAATGCTGACTATATGAGCCGTCAGGAACAGACGGAATCCAATGCCAGAAGCTACCCCAGGAAATTCCCGTTTTCGATAGCAAAAGCCAAGGGGGTTTGGGTCGAAGATGTCGAAGGCAACCGCTATTTGGACTTCCTTTGCGGTGCCGGAACTCTCGCTCTCGGACACAATGATCCCGAGATCAATCAGGCTATGATCGAAATGATCAGCAACGATGCGCCGCTTCACACCCTTGACCTGACGACACCGGTCAAGGACCGTTTCGTCCATACGCTTATTTCTCTGCTGCCTGCTGAAATGCAGGGAAATGTCAAACTGCAGTTCTGCAGTCCTTCCGGAACAGATGCGGTTGATGCCGCTATCAAATTGTGCAAAACCGCTACCGGTCGCAGTTCTGTGATCGCATTCGGCGGCGGTTATCACGGTATGGGTCATGGCGCAATGTCGCTTACCGGCAATCTTTCTGCCAAGCAGCACGTTCACGCTCTGATGCCCGAAGTGAACTTTTTTCCGTATCCCTACAGCTACCGCTGTCCGTTCGGTCTGGGCGGCGAGGCCGGTATCAAGGCCTGCTGCAACTACTTTGAACGTGTTCTGAAAGATCCCGAAAGCGGTATCACTCCTCCGGCTGCAGTCATCCTCGAACCCATTCAGGGAGAGGGCGGTGTCATCCCCGCTCCGGTCGAATTTCTCCAGACCGTGCGCCGGGTCACCAAAGAGCTGGGAATTCCCATGATCTGCGATGAGATCCAGTGCGGAATCGGCCGTTCCGGTAAATTCTTTGCTTTCGAATACGCCGACATCGTGCCGGATGTGATCCTTGCTTCCAAAGCCATCGGCGGCACCCAGCCGCTGTCAGTTGTCATCTACAACAAGGCTCTCGACAAGTGGCAGCCGGGTTCCCATGCCGGAACTTTCCGCGGCAACCAGCTGGCCATGCGGGCCGGTACCGTGGTGATGAACCGGGTCGCCAAACCGGAATTCCTCGCCGAAGTCGCCCGCAAAGGTGAATATCTCCGCGAAAAACTTGAAGAACTCAAGGCCAAAGTTTCCATCATCGGTGATATCCGCGGCAAAGGCCTGATGTCAGGCTGCGAATTTGTCGATCCCAACGGAACTCCGGATGCCATCGGTTCTCTGCCTGCGGCCGGAGATATCGCGGCTCTGGTTCAGAAAAAATGTTTCCAGAATAAGCTCATCATGGAAAAAGGCGGCCGTCACGGTTCCGTTATGCGCTGCTTGTGCGCTCTCAACGTCACCGATGAAGAGCTCAACACCATGATCGATATCTTCAGCAAAGTTGTCATTGAGGTCAACGCCGATGTCTGCAAGTAATCTTTTTCTTACTTCCGGCACCGCAGATAAAAAAGCATACGTTGAAATGATGGGAGCGATGGTTGATGCCATCGCTTCTGCCATGGATCATCCCAAGGCATACGCCGGTATGGGACCATACGAATTGCGGGCGGCGGTGCATACCGATGAATTGCTCCCGGCCAAAGGCTGCGGTTTCGATACCGTGATGGAGGAGGTCAAATCCCGGATCCTGCCCAATCTGGTGCGTCCGATGTCCACCGATTACATGGCCCATTTGCACAGTGCGGTGCTGATGGAATCCATCGCTGCAGAACTGGTGATTTCCACATTCAATCAGTCCATGGACTCCTGGGATCAGGCTCCTGTGGCAACTGAAATCGAAGTCGAAGTCATCCGCAATCTCTGCAAGATGTACGGATACGATGATAATTCCGACGGTGTTTTCACCTCCGGCGGTTCCCAGTCCAATTTGTCCGGACTGCTGCTTGCCCGGGATTGGTTCTGCAATGAAAAGTGCGGACACGATGTGAAAAAATCCGGCTTGCCCGCTGATTTCCGGAAATTCCGGATGTACAGCTCGGAAGTCGCTCACTTTTCCATGGAAAAAAGTGCCCATCTGATGGGTATGGGATATGAAGCCGTAGTCAAGGTCCCTGTGGACAGCAATATGCGTATGGATATTGCCAAACTCCGGGAACTTATTGAAGCTGACATCGAAGCCGGTAATAAACCTTTCTGCGTTG
>JAZRNP010000245.1:0-8997 GCA_045648225.1 Victivallaceae bacterium
GTACTTGTCGGGTCAGCTTGTGGGGTGAATTCTTCCGGAGCGGAAATAATCAGATAACGGTTCTTCAACACGTTGGTTTCGCCAAGCAGGAGGTTGCGGAAAAACTTCTCAAGGGGGGCAAAATCCGGCTCGATGCTGCGGGCATAGTTGCGATAGTTGGCACGGACAAGGGCATTACGGAAATACCAGGAGTGTTCTGCAAAGAGATCGTTGCTGACGGTGAAACCCATTGCCCGGAGATACTTGATCGCAAAGACCGCCGTGGTTCTGGTGTTGCCCTCTCGGAAGGGGTGAATCTGCCAGATGCCGGAAATGAACTTGGCAAAGTGCCTGATCATCTCTGTGTGATCGAGATTCTTGTAGCTGAACTCTTTTTCCATATCAAAATCGTGCTGCAAAGCCCGTTTGATTTCAGCGAAACTCACATAGAGGACAGACTCACCGCGCAGTACCCATTCTTTCTTGGAAATGTTGCAGTTGCGAAAAGTGCCGGCAAACTTGAAGACGCCTTCAAAAACACGTCCGTGGATTGCCGCCAAGCCTGCCGGAGAAAAAGAGAAGGTTTGTTCATTGAGCAGCTTGGTAATGTTGGCAGAAACCTTGTCAGCTTCTTCGCTTCTGGCGGTATCATCAGAACGGTCGGATTTGGTGTTGTAATAGGAATCCAGCAGATGACGGACTTCATCAATGGTGATGTCACCGTCGATGTGGCGTTTGGCAGTTTCCAGAAGATAGGCAGAAGGAGTCAGACCATCGACCTCCTGAAGTCCGATAGCTGTCTTCCAAGCCTGAGCCTTATCCCGCTTGCCGGGTTCGCTCTGCAAAAGATATTGATCAAATTCCTCGTATTTCATAAAGTTTCATGTCCTCAACTTAAATATATTAAGTTTGACAGAATAATTAAATTGTGTTACTATAACAAAGCGTATTTCCAATAAACTCAAAATACTGAAATTCCTTCCCATTAAATATGTCAACAAGATATCAGCTGTTGTTGTCAAGTTCCAAATTTTCCAATCCTTGTTTTACTGAATTTTCCATTTCTTGACTTTTTTTCTCATTAGCTTTTGCAAGCTTTTGAATAACCAAATTAATTAACGGCACCTTACTATAGTTATCCATTGCTTTACTTAAATCCAAACTTTTATCCAGAATTTCAATTATAGGATTATCTGCACGGTTATAATCGGAAATCAATTTTCCTGGATTTTCTGCGCTGACAGCAACAATATTATACAATAAACGGGTACGCAACTCACAAGATGCGCCTTTGTCATTTAATGAATCTATTTGTTTTGCAAGACCTTCGTAAGTCTTACTTAAATTTTCTTTGTGAGAATATTCTTCTATCAATCGTTTAGACAAATTAATTTTTTTGTTTGCTACGATAGCGAGCCAAACCAGGGGAATGTATAATGGCAAAATAGCCAAAGATAATTTTGGAGCCAAAGATAGGACATCTACTACATCCATTTTCATTATTCCGTACAAATAGGATAAAACTAATAATGGAATGCAGGAAGCAAGTGCAATAAAGCTGATATATAATCTAAAAATTTTGGTTGCATTCCGCCTTTCATCTTCTTCTTTTAATGCCTTTGCGGCGTAAGCATGGCTTAATCCTGCGGTTAATGCATTGGGTAAAAGGCTTTCAATTTTCTTTTTTATTTCCTCATAGCTTTTTTCTTTTTCCTGTAAGAAATTATTATATTCAGTTTCCTTTTTTTTCTTGAAATCTACTAAAGAAACATCAAAATCTTTTAACTGCTTTTCTATTTTGTCATATGAAACTTCCAGTTCAGCCTTCAAGCCATTTTCATGCTTTTCTTCTCCTGTATCGTTGTCATTGTAGTCATACCCGAATATATCATCGTACGCATCCTGAACCTCATCGCGCTTTTCAATAGCTTGGGTATGTAATGAATTTATCTTTTTTATCAAACTATTACTATCACTATCAAGTTTCTGGAGTCCATCATATACTGCTTTTGCTTTTTGGAGCCATTCTTGACTTTCTGTGTACCCGGTTTCAAACGTTTTTGTATCCTCGCGCCAGGAGTCTAATGATTGTGAAATATTATTATATTCAGATTCAATTACCGGAAGTTTTTCCAAAATCTTTGTTTGTTGCTCTTCTAATGATGCTTTAATCTGCTGTGTATCTTGAAGCAATCGTTGCAAATTTGAAATAGACTCATTTATCTGATCTATTTTGTTGTCGAGTTCATCACATTTAGTTTTTGCTCTGTTATAATAAGTCGATGTTTGTCGCGAAGCATTTTCTGCATCCTTAATGTAAGTCGCCGGAGCAGTTGTTAATGTTTGTTCTAAAGAAAGAACCCTGCTACCATATTCATTTAGAGAAACAATGTTATCAGCTTTTCCCTCCAAGGCAACTAAACGTTCCCATATTTTTTGTACTTCTTCTTTCAACCATTCAATATTTTTGTTATCACCCATATTAAAATCCTCCAATCTATTATTTCATGTCATTGCAAAACTTTGTAGCTTGCGCTGTCCACAACTCCGTATTGCTTGAAAGCTTATAGGATTTAACAAGTTCATCGTGAAGTGCAGCGAGTGCTACGGGGTCATTTATCTTTTCGGCAGCCTTTGTGTCAATGAGCCAACCGACTTCAGATTCTTGAAGTCCAGGTAAAACATATGTTCTGACTTTTTTATCAACAGCCCATACTGCACCCATTTCGTTAAGACATATTTCGCTTTGTTTATAATTCGGAGAAATCAAAAGTATAGCGAAATCAGCAAAATTTACATTGTTTTGAATGTGCAGGCGAATATCTTCTCCGTTTTTTATTCTCCCATCATCAATTGATGTACAAAAAATATCATCGAGAGAAATATTTGCACCTAAACGCAACAAATTTGTAAAAGCTTCAACAATAGTTTTATCTTTCGATGAATGGCTGATAAATATTTTTTTTGCTGACTTTGCCGAGGTTTTGTCAAAAAGATTGTGAACTGCGGGTTTTTCAAGCGAAACACCTAAATACTGCAAATCTCGTTGTAATCTGCCATAGGCATAGGCATTTAAGAAACTGCCGCTGGGTAACTTTTCCAAATCATCTTTTAAATTCCACTTGCTCATATCGTATTCCGCAGGCAACGTATTAAGAAGCTCGCGAACTTCTGTAATTAACATTTGGCATAGTGGTCCAGGAATTGAATTATAATTTATGCTGATGCGTTCTATTAACGATAAGCATATTCTTAACGAATCTTGCCATGTTTTATTCATTATACACCGTCCACATCATAATTATTTATCCATATTAGTAACTTGTTTGATCTTTTCTTGAGCGAGGCGTGACGGTTTGGTTTTGCCGTTTTCCCAGCGGTTGACGGTGGCGAAACTTACTCCGAGAGTCCGGGCAAGGTCTTCCTGTGACCACCCCTGCTGCTGACGCAGCTTTTTCAGTTCTTCAGCGATATTTTCAAATGTGGACATTTTTCTGTTATCTCCGAGATTTCATACCCGATGATAAATATAGCATCTGTTATATCGTTTGCAAGCTATTTTTATGAAAAAACAATATGAATATTTTCTTTTTCAAATGTAACTTTTAAGCATAAAAAGAGTACGACAGAGAACAATTCTACTTGATTTTAGGCAAATTTTGTAGAAAATATAGCAGGGTCTTTAAGTTTATTATGTATTCGCTGCGAAATCGCTCGAAATCGGTAAGGAGTTCTTTGCCGGATTTTTTTTGTGCCGGAAGACCCGGAAAATTTTGTAAAATACAGTATCTGTATCTGTTTATGGCTTGAAATTTTCTGATTTCGTGGTACATTATATTAACTCCGTTTTTTCAACGAGGGGTGCATTTTGGATGGGAAACTTTTACATTTAAGTTTGTAATCATACTGAAAGGGGAAATGAAATGAAAAAATTTGTCGCACTTTTGTTTTTGCTTTGCAGCAGCTTGTCCTTGATGGCAGCTTATCAGTACGAAACCAAGGGTGGTAACCAGCTGATGTTGGTCTTTGACTCTTCAACCACCGTGGCTTTTGACTTGTCCCGCAGCGGCAAAGACAAGGATCATGAAAACTTTATCGACCGCGGACAGGGCGTTGCCGATTACGGTTGGTACAACCTCGAAACCGGCGAAACCGGCTCTTTTGCCAACGGTGCTGCCGCTACTTTCAACGAAAATGACAAGATCGGTGTCTATGTCAAAGACAACAACGGAAAGGTTTACATATCCACCCGTTCCGATGGCGATGCCGATTTCGGTGCCAAGGCGATTTTTGGACACGCCAATGACATCGACGGTTCGATCGCTCTCTACGGCGGCAACAAGGGAAGCAACGGTACCCACGAATACTATGTGTTCAAGGTCAATTCCGCCAACGCCAGCGGCAAAACCCCCTCCGGTCAGCCTCTGCCCGGAATCATCGCCACTCTGATCGTCGGCGGCGGCACTCTGGTTTACTTGAAAAAACGGAAAAAACTTTACGCTTCCAAATAAGATTTTTCAAGGTTGTGTCGAGCTTGAGCAATCATGAAAAATTTGAAAAAATCGCATTGGCTGCTGATTATTTTATCAGTACTGATACTCGTTGGGACTATCGGTATCACGGCTTGTCTGCTTTTTTCAAATTATCAGAATGTCCGGCTTCTCAAACAGGCTCAGAATAACTTCCGGCGCGGTGACGACGAATCTCTGAACCTCGCCGAATCTCAACTTTTGCAGCTCGTCCGCAGTGACAGCGATAATGAAGCTGCTTATCTCATGCTGGGCGCAATCGCTGCAATGCGTAAAGTTTATCCGGAACAGGTTTACTACAGCTATATGGCCCACCGGCTCAACCCCTTGAGCGAAGAAAACAAAGAGCTGTATATTAACAGTTTGTGGTATGCCCGTTATTTTGACCGGTTGGAGAATTTTCTCTCTTTGCAGAGTGATCTTTCTGATTTTCAGAATCAGCTTTTGCTCTATGCCGCCGGCAGGAACGGCAACTTCGATAAATACAAACCGCAGCTTGCACGGCGCAGTGACGGCAATTCGGTCGGAGAACTCGCTTTTCTGCTTTTCCGTTACAAGCACTTGAGTGTCAAGGAAAAACTTGCTGCCCTTTCTCGGATAAAGTCCAATGATTTTGTAAAGCAGGAGATCCTCGCCGCCGAATCGGAACTCCATCTGAAATCCGGCGATATCGACAAGGCTGAAAAAGCTTTGCAATCCGCCTGGCAGCTCAATCCTTATGCCTTCGCTCCGGCTCTGGGACGGTTTTATGCCAACTTCCGTTCTCTGGGAAAGGCTCTGCCGGTTTTTGAAACTCATCTGGCAACTTACCATGATCCGGTCATTGCATTGCAAACGGCTGAAATCTACTGTCTGCTCAAAAATTCCGACGCAATCACCCAACTCCGCAATCAGTATCAGGCCGATTCCGGTAATCAGGCCATGCTGCTCTGTTACTATTTTGATGCGATGAATGCATTGATAAAGGATGACCTGGCTTCCATGAAAGAGCTGCTGGTGCCGCTGCGTAAAAATCTGCACACTCCACTGGCTTTGTTCATGTTTTTCAGCGCAGATATCCGGAGCCGGAATCCGGCCGCCATTCTCGAAAGTTACACGGAATTGATCAATCGCCGGGGATATGTGTCACTCAAACTGCGGGCAGATGATATGCTGTCCGGATTCCTGAAAAGCAATGTGGCCGATCTCCGGGGCAAAGATGATCAGATACTGCCGCTGGTCAAACTTCTCTATGAACGCAAGCCGGAAGCTTTTACGGCAAAACTTATTCTGCTCATCCAGAAGCGGAGCGGTTCAAGCAATCTTTCGCTGCTGCAAGATGCTTTGAAACGGTTCCCTCAGGATCAGGGCATACTCAAACTCGCTATCGAATATTCTCTGAACAACGATCCTGCCGGATGCGAAAAACAGATCGCTCTTTACAAGCAGAAATTTCCGCAAAAGGCGGCGGATATGCTGCGCTATGAACTTATGCTCGCAGCAGGAAAAAATGATGCGGAACGTTTGTCTGCTCTGTTTCAAAAGAATTTTTCACGGACACTGCTCCGGGAATACTGGCATTTTGCCCGTTCGACGATGCGGGAAAGCGATTTGATTTTCCTGAGCCGGGAGCAATTGTACGCCCCATTCTGTCAGGCTTTGCTCCTGATCAAAAAGGGAGACCTGAAGAGTGCCTGCGATCTGTTGGAGAAATCAGATGCTCAAGGTGATTTTGATCTGCTTTTCTTCGCCGCCAGAACTCTGGCCGAAAACGGCAGAAATCAAAGTGCCCTCAAAAAATACGGGCAATTCCCGGAGAATTCTCCCTATCAGCTGGATATCCTGTTGAATACCGCTGAACTTTTTGCCGAAATGGGAAATATTGCTCAGGCATTGGAGTTGTCCCGGAGGGCATACAAGATCGCTCCGGACCGCCCCGAAACCCAGTTCTGCTATGCGGATAAGCTGTACCGCAGCAACAATCTTACGGAAATTCCCGATGTGGTAAAACTGAAATCCGCCTCTTTTTTCCGGAAACGGATGGAATCTTTGTGGATCGCCGGTATGCAGCAGCGGATAAGAGATTGCAATCTGAAAAATCAACGCGAAAGAGCAAGAGAGTTGTGCCGCCAGCTTCTTTCAGTTTGCCCCGATGACAATATCGCACTTGAATGCTTGAAAAAATTAAACAAGATGCCGCAATGAATATGAAGAGATATTTGAACAAAATTGCCGGACATCCCCTGGGCGTACTGTATGGAACGCTTCTGGGGATTGTCGCATTTGCGGCGGCAGTTCCGATGTTCACATCCGGGATGTATGATGCGGCTCTGGTCGATCTGGCAATGGCGGCGATATTGATTGTTCTGATGTTGAAAAATACCTTTAAAGTTTCCGGACGGACTTCGCTGTGGCAGGAGAAATGTGCTGCCTGGGCAATATTGATCCTTGCGGATGTTGTGGCTTTACTGCCGACACATAATTTTGCCGGCGGCATCAGTTCGGCATTGGCTTTTTCACTTCTGGTATGCGCTTCGGTGCTTTATTTCGGCGGAACTTTTATGGCGACGGTCAGTATTGTGCCCACCTTGTGGTGTTGTGTTTTCATGCCGTATCATGAAGAAATCATGCTGCTGTTGAGTTTCCCGTTGCGCTTGAGTGCTGCGGCATTCAGTTCGGTGCTGCTCAATTTGGCCGGTATCGGAGTTGTCCATTCCGGGACATCGCTGACTTTGCCCGGTGTAAACATTGCCATCACCGATGCCTGCAGCGGGATAAACCAGTTGGATGCATTTATTCTCATCGCTTTTGCGGCAATTGAGCTTCTGCACCGGGAAACTGTTTGGAAAATTCTGCATTTTACCTTTATGATCCCGGCGGTCATTGCCGGAAACAGTCTGCGAATTGTCCTGACGGTGCTGTTGTACCGTTTTTACGGAGACGCAGTATTGGAGAACAGTTGGCACACGGTGTTGGGATACACTCAGATCGTGTTTGCGTTGCTGATCTTTTTCGGTGTCGGTAAGATTTTTACTGCGGCAGATAAAAGAACGGAGGGCGAGGAATCATGAAAAAAATATTTCTCATGTTCTGTTCTGTAATTCCGCTGTGTCTGCAGACATCTTATCTGATTTCCGCATGGCGTTCATCCCGGCTTGATCAGTGGGACTGGGTGTTCTATTTGCTGACAGTTCCGGCGACGGTGTGGGCAGTGAAAAAAGAAAAAATTTCCAATTGCGACTGGTGGGCTCTGCTTTTGCTGATCCCGGTGCTGTTCTTGGCTCTGACGCCGGGATATCATCAGATAAATGCTCTGGCAGTGGCCGGGGCGGCGATGACTGTTTTTGCATCGGTATGGCTGATCGCTTCGTGGCGTTTTGCCGGTCGCATTTTGCCTGCGACGGTGATTTTGCTGTTGGGAACTCCGAGTTCAAGTTATGCAGTATCGCTTTTGCTGATGTGTCCGGTCTGGCTGGCATGGGTGATAAAGTTTATACTGGCGGTGCTGTGTCTGGTCTGGATATTCTGCAACAAGCGGTTTGACTGGCAGATCCGAAAAGGGACATTGTGTTTTGTTTCGGCAATTCTCTGCAGCTGCTTTTTGCTTTTGCACTCCCGGGAGATCTATTTTGAAGGAAAAAGTTTCATTCCGGAATTCACCGGTCATGTTGCCGGATTCTGGGGCAGAAGTATCGAACCCGACGAAAACACCAGACGCTTTTTTGCTTCCAGTACGGTCAAACAGTACCGCTATACCGGAAACGATGTCGATATATCGGTTCTGGCGGTAAAGTGCGGCAATGATATTCACGAGATCCATCCGGCGAGCCATTGTTTGAGAACCAGCTTCTGGACGATCAATTCGGAGAGAATATTGTATTTGCAGGATGATTTTGCTGTGACGGAAATCGATGCGGAAAAAGGTTCGGATCATTTTCTGATCTGGGTGTGGTACAGCAGCGACCGCTTTTCCACTCCGGGTTTTCTCGGATTCCGCAGACATTTCAAAAGCGGCGGCAATTACCATACCTGGCAGATTTCCACTCCGGTATATAAAGAGATCAGCCAAAGCCGGATGGAACTGCGTAAATTTATACAGGCATTGAATGGCAACCGGGAGATCAAACGATGACTCGTTATGAAGAAATAATCGCTCTGCGGCGGGAATTGAAAAAGCCCACCGTGTTTCATCACAATCACATCCAGATGCGGATGCTGTTGTGGCACATCACTATCCGGGGATCCCAGGCATTCAAACGGCTCATGGATATCGTGCTTTCGATATTGGCCATCGTTTTGGGCAGTCCGGTGTTTCTGATTACGGCGTGTCTGGTGAAACTGACCAGTCCCGGGCCGATCATTTTCTGGCAGGTCCGGGTCGGCAGATACGGCAGACACTTCAAGTTTTACAAATTCCGCAGTATGTATATCGACGCAGAGGAGCGCAAAGCTGAATTGCTCAAACTCAACGAATCCGGTGACGGCGTTATTTTCAAAATGAAGCGTGACC
>JAZRNP010000246.1:0-5499 GCA_045648225.1 Victivallaceae bacterium
GTCACCAGCGGTATCCGTATCGGTACCCCGGCGATCACCACCCGCGGTCTCAAAGAAACTGAGATGGTCAAAGTTGCCGAATTTATCGACCGGGCGGTCGCCGTCCGCAATGATGAAGCTGCGTTGCGTGCCATCGGTCAGGAAGTCACCGAATTCATGGCTGACTTCCCGATGCCGCAGTTCTGAATCCCAACCCTGTTCCGGAGTATAAAATAAAATGATTGATATTAAAATTGTCCGCGAAAATGCGGAAATGATCCAGAAAAACTGTCAGCGTCGCGGATATCCCATCGATATCGAAGGGCTGATCAAACTTGATGCCGATTGCCGTGCCCTCGGTATGGAAATCGAAAATATGCGCAGCGAACGCAACCGTCTGAGCAAAGAGTGCGCCGCCAATCCCGAAGCCCGGGAACGGGTCAAACAGATCAAGGTTCAGCTCGGCGAAAAAGAGAGCAAATTCGACGATCTGCAGGAACGCATCCGTCAGGTGCTGATCCGGATGCCGAACCTCCTTTCCGATGATGTGCCCGACGGCACCGACGACACCGGAAACGTCGAACTCCGCAAAGTCGGCACCATCCCCACCTTTGATTTCCCGATCAAAGACCATCAGGAACTCGGTGAAGCTCTGGATATTCTGGACATCGCCCGGGGTTCCAAAGTTGCCCAGACCGGTTTTTACTACTGGAAAGGTCAGGGAGCCATGCTCGCACAGGCATTCTTTTTCTGGGTTCAGAAATTTCTGGTCGAACGCGGTTTCACCATGTTCATGACCCCCTGCGCCGCCAAGGAACGCACCCTGTTCGGTACCGGTTATCTGCCGTTTTTCGCCGATCAGACCTACAACCTTGCCGGTGAAGATCTCGCCCTGATCGGTACCAGTGAACAGACTCTGGTCGGTTACCATGCCGATGATGTGCTCGACGGTGCGGAATTGCCGCTCTGCTACACCGCCTATACCCCCTGCTTCCGTACCGAAGCCGGAAGTTACGGACGGGCATCCAGAGGTATTTTCCGGGTCCACCAGTTCCACAAGGTCGAACAGATCGTTTTCTGCAAACCGGAAGACTCCGTCAAATATCACGAATTCTGTCTGGAAAATGAAGAAGCTCTCCTGCAGGCTCTCGGCCTGCCCTACCATGTGGTCAATGTCTGCGTCGGCGACCTCGGTGCCCCCGGTTACAAGAAATATGATATCGAAGCATATTTCCCCAGCTTCGGAGGATATCGCGAAGTCACCAGCAACACCAATCTGACCAGCTTCCAGAGCCGCCGGTTGAACATCCGCTACAAAGACGGTGCTGAACGGGACTTCGTCCACACCATCAGTGCCACCGCCGCCACCGACCGGATGCTCATCTGTATCATGGAAAACTATCAGCAGCCGGACGGCACCATCATCGTGCCGGAAGTTCTGCGTCCGTACACCGGATTTGACCGGATCGTTCCCAAAAAGTAATCCGGCAACCCGATATTTGCGGCTGGAACAGGAAACTGTTCCTGCCGCAAATTGATTTTTTGATCTGCCATGCTGACAGAACTGCTTATAAAACATTATATCCGTCATCAGGACAAAACCGATCATCCGTTGGTCAGACTGCGTTACGGCATACTGGCCGGATACACCGGAATTGCGGTCAATGCCCTGTTGTTTATCCTGAAATTCACCATCGGTTTGATCAGCGGCAGCATTGCCATTACCGCCGATGCGGCAAACAACATTGCCGATGCCGGTTCTGCAGTGGTAACAGTGATCGGATTCAATCTGGCGGCCCATCCGGCGGACAAAGATCATCCGTTCGGGCATGGCAGAGTGGAATATGTTGCCGGAGTGATCGTGTCGGTCTTTATCATGGCCTTCGGTATCACATTCTTGAGAGAAAGTATCAGCAGTTTTTTCAATCCTCCTGAATTATCGGTAAACAACACTCTTCTGGCAATTCTCGGCGGATCGCTTTTTTTCAAATTGTGGCTGTTTTTCTTCTACCGTAAAATCGCCGGAACCATTCATTCTGATGTTATCCGGGCGGCAGCTTTTGACAGTTTAAGCGACATCGTCTGTACCGCTGCCGTGATCGGAACAGCTTTTGCCGGACGCTTTACCAAACTTCCGCTGGATGCGATTGCCGGTACGGTGATCGCCATTCTGGTGATCATCGGTGCCATAAAATTACTCAAAGAGACCATCAACCCCCTGCTCGGAGAAAGACCCTCGGAAGAGATGGTCAAAAAACTCCGGGAATGTCTGCTGCAATGCAAAGGCATTAAAGGAGTTCACGACATCATAATCCACAATTACGGTCACGATCAGTATTTTGCCACCGCCCACGCCGAAGTCGATCCGGATGGTTCTCTGATGTCAGCTCATGATATGCTGGAATCAGCTGAGATCCATGTCGCCAAACGGATGCCGGTTCGTCTGCTGCTTCACTGCGACCCCTGCAACACCAGTGATCCGGAAGTAATCAAATGGCGGGGAAAAATGGAGGAGATCGTCACTGCCTGTGACAGTCAATTCAAGCTCTATGATTTCCGGCTTAAAACTTCTGAGATCGGACGGCTTCAGCTGCACTTTCACCTGCTCATCCCCAGAAACTATCCCATCGAACAACAGGATCTGCATCAAAAACTTACCGATCGGATACAGAAAACTTCTCCTGAAGTCGAATTGGTCATTGAATTCATAAACAGCTTTGTCTGAAAAAATAAGAAAGGTATACACCATGAAAAAAATTGTTTTCAACTTCGTTTTACTGACACTGTCGCTCGTCTTTATCCAATCGCTTCAGGCGGCAAAGAACGACAGCGACCCGGAAGTTTTCAGTTCCAAAGGCGGCAAACGGGACTACACCGGCGTCTATCCGGCTCATGTCAAAACTATTGCCGTCATCACTCCGGCTTCTTATCCCAACCCCAAAAACTCCAAACGCGGAGTCAAACTTATGGAGATGGCCGGATACAAAGTCAAAATCTATCCCAACGCCTATAAACGCCCGGCGGGGTGGGAGAAAAACCGTTATCTTGCCATCCCCGTAGAATTGCGGGTGAAAGATTTTGAAGCCGCCTGGTGCGATATGGAAAACGATGTCATCCTCTGCGCCCGCGGCGGTTCCGGCACCGAAGATCTGGTCGCAAAAGTCAACTGGGACAAGCTGCCCCGCCGTCCGGAATTGTTTGTTCAGGGATACAGCGATGTTACCATGCTGCTTTCAGCATTGACCGCCAAAGGTTACGGACGTCCCGTGGCCGGAGTTAACACCACCTCCATCCCGGGCTTGCAGCCCTCGCTCATTCCGGAAATGAAAAAAATGCTCAACGGTCAGGAATTGAAACCGATCAAACTGCAAACTCTCGTTCCCGGCAACTGCTCCGGAAAACTGTTTGCCGGTCTGCTCTCCCGTTTCGCCCGCGCCGTCAAAGCGAACTACGGTCTGAACAACAAAGGAAAGATCGTCATCATCGAAATCGTTGCCAGTTCTCCGGCAAAGATCAAGGAAGATTTGGAATACCTCCTTGCCAACAAATTCTTTGATGGAGTTTCCGGAGTGGTCTTCGGACATATCCTGCGCAGCGGAGATAACAAACTCAACGATCAGATCATTCAGGAATTCTCGAAAAAATTGAATGCACCGGTCTATCGCGGATTTCCTTTCGGACACAACAGCCAGCATCTGGCTATCGATTTCAGCCGCAGTGCCGAGATCAAAGATGGTGTCATCTATTTCCCTGCGGTCAAAAAGTAACCGCAGGAAATTGCTGATATAAAATTCTTAAACTGGCTCAAGTCACGCAAAAAGTGATTTGAGCCAGTTTTCTATTGCCACAGCGAAGTTGGAATAACCGCTTGGTGCCGGATGGATGGCGTTGTCCACCGGAAAATCCTCCATCCCGTCAATCACCTGATAGATGGGGACGATGGAGTATGCCGGATCGTCCTGATAGTCCAGCAGCAGCTGTTTGACATAAGCGATCTGATTGTAGGCAAATTGCTGCAAAACGACATTGCCGTGATAATTTTCGACATAGGCCTTGTGACGGAGATTGGCCGGAGGCAGAGTCACCAGACCGATAATGGCTCCGGGAGCATTCTCACGGATATGGTCAAGGAGCTGTTTCCGGTAATTCCGGGATGAACTCATCCACTGGTCAAAATCTTCATTGCAGGCGTGGGCAATATCGTTGCAGCCCAGCAGAATAACGATGACATCCGGAACTTTTCCCTGATGATATTTCTCCAGATAAGCCTTGAAATCCAATTTCAAAGTTCCGTCCGGTTCCGGTTTTAAAAATTTGCTTTTGGCATTGTAAACCGGTTTGTCCTCGTACTTTTCGATAAAATGCCCCCAACGCCATCCGCCGTAAGCTTCGACCGCCGCCTTTCCGGCTTCCAGTGCAGCACCGGCTCCGGAATGGCTGCCCAGCAGATAAAAGTTGCGGTTTCCGTGAGCGTGCATATTTTCCATGAGAAATGCGGCAGCCTCCCCTTTGGCGAAGAGGCTGTCTCCGATCATCAGCATTGAAATATTCTGGTCATTTCCGGCATTGATATCCGAAATAATGATTTCAGTTTCAGCAAATCCCAGCTGGCGTCCGCTCAAGTCGCAAACTTCGATGGACATGGGATAACGCCCCGGAACGTCTGCAGTATAACTCCAGACGCCATCAGTGACATTTCCGACCGGGGAAGTTACCTTGAACTGCAGTTGAGCTTTATTATGCAGTACAACGAGGTTATTCAAAATGATCCGGCATTCGCAGCCGGTTATTCCGAAAAAAGCCTTGGGCAAAGTCAGATTCACGGCACTGCCGAGGTCAATATTTTGCAAATCCTTTTTCAGCTGCGGAATCTTACCGGCAAATGGTACGCCGTTTCCCTCCGGCCAGATGGGAATGAATTCACTGACCTCCAAATCGGAGTCACTGGGACGTCCGGGAATTTCACAACTTTTATCACGTTCGATCATAAAAAACACCTCTTGCTTTATTCAAAATAAATTTGTTATAATATATGTCCGCGACCGGAACTTTTCAACAGATTTGCACTTGATTTATATATGGTAAAGTGCTATTTTAAAAAAACGTAATCTACATTCATCCAAAGAGGAACGAATCATGAAATATATTGAACTTCCAGCCGGTATCCAAACTGCCGCATTTGCTATGGGCAGCGGAGCAATAAATGAACTCGGCAAATTCGTTGCCGAAATTTTCCCCGGCAAAAAACCGTGGATCATCGCTGATGAAAACACCTTTGCCGCCGCCGGAGCAAAAGCGGCTGAGCAATTCAGTGATATGTATGAACCGTATATTTTCCCCGGCACTCCCCGGCTTCATCCGGACAGTGCGATATCTGATATGCTGGCGGAAAAAATCGCAAAAATGCCGGAAGTTCTGCCGATTGCAGTCGGTTCCGGAGTGATCAATGACATTGTCAAACGGGCCGCCGGAGTTGCTGGGGTGCGTTATTGCTGCGTTCCCACGGCCTCCAGTGTGGAT
>JAZRNP010000247.1:0-4826 GCA_045648225.1 Victivallaceae bacterium
ATCCGCCGTTTCATGTGGGACTATGTCGGCATTTACCGTACCGACAAACGTCTGGAACGGGCAAAAAACCGGATCAAACTCATCCGCAAAGAGATCGAAAAATACTATTGGGACTTCACCGTCACCGCCGATTTGATCGAACTGCGCAATATCGCAACGGTGGCCGAACTGGTTATCGACAGTTCGCTCAAACGTAAAGAAAGCCGCGGCTTGCATTACAATGCCGATTATCCTTTCCTCGATCCGGAAATGGAGTGTGTCGATACGATCATCCAGCGTCATTCAGGAGGGATGCGATGAAACAATATCTGGCGATCTCCGATACCGCCGCTGAAATCGTAAAGACTTTGCAGAATGCCGGATATGAAACCTATGTCGTCGGCGGAGCCGTTCGTGACCTGCTTTTGAACCGTACCCCGAAAGATTTTGACATTTCAACCGCTGCAACTCCGGAAGAGATCCGCAGCGTTTTCGGACGGCGGCGTGCCCGGATCATTGGAAAACGTTTCCGGCTGGTACATCTTTATGCTGACAACGACATTTATGAAATCTCCACATTCAGAGCTCCTCCGGCGACAGCCGGGAATCAGGATAATCTGATCACCTCCGACAATGTCTACGGCTCCGCCACCGATGATGTCTGGCGGCGGGATTTCACTATGAATGCCCTCTTTTACGATCCGGCCAAAGGCGAAGTGCTCGACCTGACCGGCATGGGATTGTCCGATATAAAAAATTCCATCGTCCGGGCCATCGGAGACCCGAAGCTCCGCTTTGAAGAGGATCCGGTACGTCTGCTCCGGGCACTGAAAATGATTGCACAGTTTGACTTCACGTTGGAAAATGCCACGGAAAACGCACTCTTTGCTTCGCTGCCGCTGTTGACTCTGGCCTCCGGTTCCCGGCTGACACTGGAGTTGGAAAAAATCCTGAAATCCAGTTTCTGCGACCGCCATTTTGAGGTATTCCACGATTACGGTCTCCTGCCCTATTTTCTTCCGGAACTCGCTGCCGTCTGGGGAACACCGATCCAACAGAAACTGTGCGATCTGCTCTATGAACGCTGCTGCCGGATCGACGCCGGACTTTACCGCAACAGTGTTTCCCTTGCCATAGCCGCCGCTGCGCTGCCATTTGCAGAGAGTGCACTGGGCAATGCCCCTGGCGAATTGTGGGAAGCCGGACGTCCGGGCAGTTCTGCTGCGATTTCCCATGCGGTCGATCACGTTTTCCGTCCGCAGAATCTGATGGTAAAAATGCGGGAATCCGCTTGCCGGATCCTTTCACTGCAGCCGCAGTTGGAAACGCTTGATCATCCCCGCCGGGGAGAAATAATGCAGCAGCGTGCCTACGCTCATGCCCGGGAACTGCTGATGATCCGGCACGCCGGTTTGCCCGATGCAGAAGAACTGGCAAAAATCTGGCCGCCCGGGATCGACCGCCGCAACTCCCGACAGGACAAAATGCCGCCAAAAAAACATAAAAGCAAATTCCGGAAAAGCGGTAAAAAGCCGGAGCAGAAATGGGACAAAAACCGCGATGAATAAATCATTTATCGCCATTGCCCTGATAATTTCATTTTTACTGCCGCCGACCGTGGCGGCGGTTGTTCCACCTGCCAGAGATGATTCCGGAAGGATCATCCGCCGGGGCGGAAAATTTGATTCCAGACCGGTTTACATATATCCCGTAATACCGGCGAAACCGGGAGAATTCCGGGGAGTATGGATAAGTACCGTACTCAATTTGGATATGCCGCCAAGCAACTCCGCCGCTGAATTCAAACAGCGTTACACCGCAATGATCAAAAAAATTGCCAAACAGGGATTTACAGCGGTGATATTTCAGGTGCGTTCCAATTGCGATGCCTTTTACCCCTCGCAATTTGCCCCCTATTCCCAATGGCTCACCGGTGTCGAAGGGCGTGGTTTGAAAAACTTTGATCCGCTTGCTTTTATGATCCATACCGCCCATGCCCACCGTCTGGAATTTCACGCCTGGCTCAACCCCTACCGGGTGATGAATGATGTCAAGGTGAGCAAGCAAAACTTTTTGAACAGCCGCCACTCCAAAAACTTTGCCCGCCGTAATCCTCATCTGGTACTGGATTTTTTCAACGGCAAAACCCACACGCTTTTCCTCGATCCCGGCCGACCGGAGGTGATCAGGCACGTTCAGGATGTGGTTTACGAGATCGCCTCAAAATACAATGTGGATGCCATTCATTTTGACGACTATTTTTACCCATACGAAGAGATCGGCACGCTGGATAACACCACTTTTGCCCGGTTCAATCCCCGGAAATTAACAAGAGCCAACTGGCGCAGACACAATACAGAATCCCTGATTGCCGGAGTGAAACAGGTGATAAATGTGGTAAATTCCCGCAAAAAAAGCCGGATAAAATTCGGAATCAGCCCATTCGGTATCTGGGGCAATGCCAAAGATATCAGAGGCGGTTCTGCTACCGGCGGCAAACAGACCTACTTCAATTTGTACGCTGACACGAGAAGCTGGGTAAAGCGCGGCTATCTCGATTATATAGTTCCGCAAATATACTGGAACTTCGCTCACGAAACTGCCGCCTATGCAGCACTGGTAGACTGGTGGAGCATGACCGTGCGTGGAAGCAAAACCAGACTCTACATCGGCATGGCCCCCTACCGGCTCGGAGCTCCCGGCTGGGGACGGAACGAATTGGCACAGCAATTGCGTTACAACCGGATGCATCCGGAAGTCGGCGGCATGATTTTATTCTCCTACCGCCATCTGTTCGGAACGCCGCCCCGTCCCGGGATCAACGAATTTTTCCGGACTCTGCACGAATCCGCTCTGCGATAAATTTACTTGTAAGGTGATATTTTTCCCGGAGTCTGCCGACTTCACCATAGGGAATGATCTGATCATCCGGCCAACCGAAACCGGTAACTCCGGCATGAGCGACTCCGGAAAGTGCTTCCAGCAAGGCCGAATACAATCCTCCGGAAATACAGTGATTTTCAATCGTAAACTGCCGGTACCGGCAATATTTTTCCGCAAGCTCCCGGTCAAAAGGCTTCAGGAAACGGGCATCGATCACCGAAACCGGAATTCCATCTGACTTCAATATATCTGCAACTTCCAGCGCAGTAAAAAGTTCAGCACCGATACTCCAGATCACAATTTGTTCAGGATCATCACAGGAAATCACAACTGCAGCTTTTCCATGTTTCCAGGGCGGCAGCTCCGGCAAAGACCGCTCCGGCACCCCTCCCCGGGGATAGCGGATAACGGTGGGAGAGGAAAGTTCCAACGCCAGCTCCAGACAGGCGGACACCTCATCCGGGAAAGCAGGACAAACGATCGTAATTCCCGGCAAAGACCGCAAAAATCCGCAATTATAAATACCGTGATGAGTAGGTCCATCCTCCACAACTCCGGCCCGGTCGGCAGCTATGATCAAAGGCAGATTTGCCAATATTCCGTCATGATAAATCCCATCCAGAGCCCGCTGCAAAAAGGTATCGTAAACGGCACACACCGGACGCATTCCATTGCCGGCAAGACCGCAGGCAAACGTAACAGCGTGCTCTTCAGCAATTCCGACATCAAAACTGCGCTGTGGAAATTTTTCAAAAAAGGGACGCAAACCTGTTCCATCGACCATTCCGGCAGAAACAGCTGCGATGCGCGGATCCTTATCGCCGAGCTTAACCAGTGCATCTCCGAGAACACGGGAAAAACCTCCGGTAGAAACCGGCAATTCGCCGGTGATCGCATCACAACGGGATATGCCGTGATATCCGGTCGGATTATCTTCAGCAAACTTGCAGCCGAATCCCTTACGGGTGACCACATGAATCAGCAGCGGGCCGGACAGATTACGGCTCTGGCTCAAAACCCGGAGCAGTTCAGTCATATCGTGACCGTCAACCGGTCCGAGATAGCGGAATCCCAATGCTTCAAAAAAATTTCCACGGGGGATCAAAGCTCTCTTGAAAGCATAAACCAATCCCCGTATCAATCGGAACACCCCCGGAAAATGACGCAATTTCCGCTTGAATCCGCCACGGATACGATTGTAAAATTTTCCGGAAATCACTTTTCCGAGGTAACGGGAAAGTGCTCCGACATTTTCAGCGATCGACATCTGATTGTCATTGAGAATGACCAGCAGCCGTTCTTTACCGGGGCAGACGGCAGCGTTATTCATCGCTTCAAATGTAACGCCGCATCCGGCACAACCATCTCCCACAACAGCGATCACCCGTTCTGCCGCATCAGGCATAGCCGCCGCCGCTCCGAGTGCCAGAGAAAGCGCACTGCCGCCATGTCCTGCCGGAGCCGGGTCAAATGGAGATTCCGCCGGATCCGGGAAACCGGAAATACCGTCAATTTTGCGCAATGATGCAAATTTCCCACCTCTGCCGGTAAGCAGTTTATGGGCATACGCCTGATGACCGACATCAAAAAATATTTTCTCATCCGGAGTATTGAAAACCCGGTGTAAAGCAATGGTCAATTCAACGATACCGCAATTAGAGGCAAGATGACCTCCGTTTGCAGCTACCGTTTCCGTTATGATCCGGCGCAATTCAAGTGCGAGAGCATCAAGTTCTTTCAGCTGCAGCTGCCGCAGATCAGCAGGAGATTTGATTCTTTCCAGCACAGCGATCACTTTTTATCGTTGAGTCCGCCGAAACGGCGATCCCGGGCGGCAAAGGAATCCAGAGCTTTTTTCAATTCATCTCTGCCGAAATCGGGCCAGTAGACCGGAGTCACATAAAGTTCGGTGTAAGAGAGCTGCCAGAGCAGAAAGTTGCTGATAAAGTCGGAGGCCAAGCGGT
>JAZRNP010000248.1:0-2194 GCA_045648225.1 Victivallaceae bacterium
AGCTACTATCCGCACATTGTGGATTCTGCCCGTTTGAACAACAAGATCCCGATGATCGAAGCCGACTTCCGCACCTGGACGAGTGTGTTTAAAAATCTCCGGAGCGATTACCATGTTTCCCGTTACTGGACACCGGCTGAGTTCCGCAATGCGCTTTTCCGTGAAGCCGGAAAACTTTTGAGCGTTGGCGGCGGTATCTGGTTCTACGATATGACTGCCGGATGGTTCAACGATCCCCGGATGATGAAAGATGCAGCTCTGCTCAAAAAAATCGCTGACAAACTTGCACAGAATGACAATGCTTTTTCTCCGGCAGAGATCGCACTGGTTGCTGACGAAGCAAACTTCCTTGCTACAAGTGAACAGCTCCATTGCTGGAACGGTCCCAACTTCCACTCGGTTCGCAAACCCCAGCGTTCCATGATGCGTGCCGGTGTGAAATATGATTACATCTATCTGACCGATCTTATTTCCCGCAAGATGACCCACCACAAGGTCTACTGCTTCCTTAATCTCTGGCACATCACGCCGGAAACGGAAAAATATATCGATTCTCTGCGCAAAGACGGTAAAGTTCTGGTCTTTGTCTATGCCGCAGGTTACAGCACCGACAGAGGTCTGGATGTTAAAAACATCAGCCGCGTGACCGGGATCAACGTTGAAAAACTCACTTCCGGCATTCAGCAGGCGGTCTTTGTTGAAAGTCCGGTTTCAAAGAACTTGGCAGGCAAAGAGGCCGGATTGGATAACTCTCTCGGAGAACTCCGTTTTGGAGTAAAGGATAAAAGTGCCAAACCGATTGCGGTTTATAAAGACGGTAAAATTGCCGGAGCGATGAAAAAGTTCCCGGATCACACCAGTATCTATCTTGCCCAGCCTTCCCCCTTTACTGCGGAATTTCTGGCGCAGCTCGCTGAATATGCCGGTGTCCACCGTTTCAACAAAGTCCCGGGGGATATGTTCATCCACCGGCGGGATGATTTTATTGCCATGCACGGCGTGGAAGGAAATACCAATATCATTTCCCCGGCACCGGGCAAAAAGCTTTACGATTTCACCACCGGAAAAGCATTGCCGGTCAACAAGGATAACACGGTGACAGTAAAACTCGCCCCCGGCGAAACCCGTCTGCTGGAAGTTCGGTAAGCCGATCAAAAAAGAAAGGAATCAATATATGTCTGTTTTTCAGTCTACACATAAAGTCGATCTGCTGATTGTCGGAGGTGGTGTTGCCGGTACAGTTGCCGCTATCACCGCCGCCCGTCGCGGATTGAAAACTGTTCTGGTGCAGAATCGCCCTGTTCTCGGCGGTCCATCCAGTTCAGAATGTTCCTGCAACTCTGACGGCGCCTGCATCAACGGTGCGCAGGAATATGTCAATCGCAACGCCCGCGAATGCGGTATTCTCGAAGAGATGAAACTCGAAGCATATTTCCGCCGCGCCAACGGTTGGGAACAGCATTGGAGTTTGGTTTTGAGAGAATGGGCGGAAAAAGAACCAAATCTGACCCTCCTGCTCAATACCGAAGCCTATGACCTGACGATGGACGGTAATCGCATCACCTCCGTTACCGCCCGGACACTCGGCAGTGAAATAACTCACAAAATCATTGCTCAAACTTATATCGACTGCAGCGGTGACTCTTTTCTCGGCAGTGCCGCTGGAGCCGAATTCCGTATGGGACGGGAAGCACGCGATGAGTTCGGGGAATCGCTCGGTCAGGAAAAAGCAGATAAAAAGACCATGGGATCATCGATCGCATTCCGGGCAATTGATTTGGGACACCCGGTTCCCTTTACTGCTCCGCCGTGGGCTATGAAAATAAACGGCGATGAAGATCTGCCTTACCGTATTCATACCAATCCCAAACAGGGATACTGGTGGCTGGAATACGGCGGCGAACTTGATACCATTGCCGACAATGAAAAGATTTACAGCAGATTGCTTTCTATTTTGTTCGGTGTTTGGGATCACGTTAAAAACGGCGGAGACCACGGCGCAGAAAATTATGCCATAAACTGGGTGTCTTCCATTCCCGGTAAACGGGAATCCCGGCGGCTGTTGGGAGATCATATTCTTACGCAGAACGATTTAATGGAGCATCCGGATTTCCCCGATACAGTTGCTTATGGCGGCTGGCCCATTGACATCCATCCGCCGGAAGGGGTGTTCAGCAAAGGACATCCCGGCAGT
>JAZRNP010000249.1:0-2161 GCA_045648225.1 Victivallaceae bacterium
GGTCTCATTCATATAGGGATACTGACGGCAGAAGAGTTCAATCATATCAGCGTACTGGTTGGGCGGACGGCGTTCCACGGTTGCCGGGAGGTTCAAAATAAAGCTGTCCGGAGTTGACTTGCCCCACTCCTCTTTGACGGCACAGCAGAGATCGACAACAAAATTGAGATCGCTGTCGGTGAACTCTTCCGGAGAAAACTCGTAAGTCACCACATTTTCCAGATTTTTGGCAGCGATGGCATCTCTGACCATGCGGGTTCCCTCCACGGCCATTTTGAGCACATCGGCGTGATTGTGACCGAAAACAAATTTACCATGGAGATCGCTGGTTGCCACATAACAGTGAGCGATAGCAGATTTGACACCGACGAGAGATTCAATAGTACGGTCGATGAGGTGTTTTCTGGCCTGAGTCAGCACGGAGATGCGGACATCATCCGGAACCAGATTCTGTTCGATCAAATTGCGGACGAAACGGAAATCGTCTTCACTGGCAGAGGGGAATGCAACTTCGATCTCTTTAAAGCCCACATTGAGGAGCATATTGAAATATTCAAGTTTCTGTGCCGGATTCATCGGGACCGGGAGTGCCTGGTTGCCGTCACGGAGGTCAACGCTGGCCCAGACGGGGGCTTCGGTTATAACTTTATTCGGCCATTGGCGATCGGGCACTTCGATCGGAGCTATTCTCGGATACTTTTCCATAATTCACTGTTCCATTATGTTGAAATTTAACTTATTTTTCTTTGAAAACGTGCTGTAAAAATCACTTTGATTATTACGCTGAAGGTGTGATTTTCTGACTGCTGGAGCTCTTCAGCGCAGTGGGATGATATGCGCGGCGCGACCGCGCAGTCGAAGCAGACCGAGGACCAAAAGAGACAGAAGAAGTCCGGCGGCGCAGCGCACTGCACCGTATCCACTGAAAGATGTCCAAACTTTTTTCGTATTACTCTTCATGATATTCACCCTGTTATTCATAATAAATATACTGCATATATACAAAAAATACAAGTGCCTTCTGCAATGTTTTTCCGGCTTTTATGACAATGCGGTCATCCGGTGGAGAATATCCGGATAAAGTTGGATTTTTTCAGCCCTTTACAACTTGACAGAAAGGAGTTTTGACAGTAAATTATAAGGATGTATGTGCGCCGTGAGTTTATTCATGCATAAAGAAAGGATTTTTTATGGAAACACTCAACTACAGCTGCCGCAGTCTGGTGGATAAAATCGGCAAAATGCCGAAAGATTTCACCAAGAAAGATATCATCAATCTGGTGATGTCGGAAAACATCCGGCACATCAACTTCCAGTATCCCGCCGGTGACGGCCGCCTCAAAACCCTGAACTTCGTCATCAACGACGCTGATTACCTCGATGAGATACTCTCCTGCGGCGAACGGGTTGACGGTTCCAGTTTGTTCCCCTTTATCGAAGCGAACAACAGCGACCTCTATGTGGTTCCCCGCTTCCGCACGGCCTACATGGATCCGTTCAGCGAACTGCCGACCTTGAATCTGCTCTGCTCTTTCTTCAACAAAGACGGTGAACCGCTGGCCAGCTCTCCGGAATACACCCTGCACAAAGCCTGCGAAGCTTTCCGCAAATCCACCGGCATGGAATTCCAGGCCATGGGCGAGCTGGAATACTATGTCATCGCTCCCGATGATGAATGCTTCCCCGCTGTCGATCAGAAAGGATATCACGAATCCGCTCCCTACGCCAAATTCGGCGAATTCCGTCAGCTGTGCATGAACTACATCGCACAGGCCGGCGGTCTGATCAAATACGGCCACTCCGAAGTCGGTAACTTCACCCTCGACGGCAAAATTTACGAACAGAACGAAATCGAATTTCTGCCGACCAACGCCGAAGATGCCGCCGAACAGCTCGCCATCGCAAAATGGATTATCCGCAATCTGGCCTATCAGAGCGGCCTGGATGTGACCTTCGCTCCCAAAATCACCGTCGGCAAAGCCGGTTCCGGTATGCATATCCACTTCCGCGTGGTCAAAGACGGCGTCAATCAGATGCTCAAAGATGGTGAACTTTCCGATGATGCAAAACGCGCCATCGCCGGTCTGATGATGATGGCTCCCTCCATCACCGCATTCGGAAACACCAATCCGACCAGCTACTTCCGTCTGGTTCCCCATCA
>JAZRNP010000250.1:0-6253 GCA_045648225.1 Victivallaceae bacterium
CGATAGTACTCAACATCTTTGTTTTTGGGGCGTTTGAGATTTTCCAACGCTTCCTTAACGGCGATCTTTATGGTTTCCGGATTTGATTTACAAATACGGACATGGTCGCTTTTCATCTTGCGGATCGTTTCAAACTGCAGACCGAGGAGCTGCGGTTTGGTTTTACCGTATCGTTTCTGCCACTGGTAGAAGTTGGTGCCGCCGCCCTCTTTGAGAGAGCCGCCGAGACGCATGACCGGATGCCAGGAGCTGTTTGCACTGCGGGCCTTGATCACTTCGCGCACATCCAAACCGAGAATATCGCATCCTTTGGTCATTCCGGGGCGGGAGTTGACTTTGATAACTTTGCCGTTCGGCATTTTCCAATCATATTTGCCGCAGACCAGACCGTTGCGGATCGCACGCATCCGGATCGGGGAATAGTCGCTGAGAGTAAAGGGAGCCACTTTGACCACTGCGGTCTTGGTGAAAACTTCACCATCTTGTCCGGGCCAGAGCATCCGGTAACCCAAAGCTTCACGCATAAAGGTCTGAATGCCGACAGATGAGTTGGGGGCAGAGATGGTGATCGTGTTGCCTTCCGCCTTGATTTCGATTTTGGGGCTTACTTCAAACACGATTTTCGTTGGATAACTTTTGCGCAGCCAGGACCAGCCGTCGCCTTTGGCACTGACCGCTCTGGGGTTGGGCAGCGGGCATTTGACGCCGGACATATTGAACAGAACTTTGTTCAGGGCATCGAAAGCGGCTCGTTCCCCGATCCGCTGAGCGACAAGCAAAGCTTTGGGAGCTCCGTTTTCGACCAGTACGAGTTCTTTGCCTTCGAGTTTTGTGTATTTGCGGTTGGAGACCAACTCTTTGGCTTCACGGGATTTGATATTGGGTTTGGAAGCCTTGGGACCGAGCGGCTTAGGATCCCAGATCTCGCGTTTTTCTTTGCTTAACGCAGGTTTGGTTTCCATAATGATGGAGTGAAGTTTTTTGGCGAACGGCAGGTACTGTTCCCAAGCTGCATTGGCGGTCTGATTGTAGTGCTGGAAATATTTGGTCAAAGATTCGGTCAGACGGATGTTGACAAAATAGACCGTGCCTTTGCCGAGCCGGTTGACGGCAACGGTGGCGGCACTCTTATTGCCGATGATCGGCTTGGCGGTGGTGAAGTCGCTCAGAGCGACAATCGGATCAGACTTGACATTTTTAGTGGTTTTCGGATTGAGCATATGCTCGAATACTTCCGGATATTTGCCGCACTCTTCCCAGCTCTTGTCGAGAATTTCGGGTTTGCCGGAGAAAGAGACATATTTTTTGGCACCGAGCAGTTTGCTCATCTCTTTGGTGGCGGTCACATTGGACGGACGGGGAGCACCATCAATCACAATGATCAGGGTTCCGCCGTTGGAGACAAAATCTTCCATCTTTGTGATCATATCTTTTTTCCATTCACGGAAACGGAAGATATTGTTGAATCCGTGCATATAGACCACTGCGGAAACTTTGTCAAACTCTTTGCCGGTAAAGTTTACAGTGAGCGGTTTTGCCTGATGCCACTGAGGGTTGAAAACGGTCACTTTCAACAATTCGCCGACACGTTTCCAGGAGTTTCCTCCCCAGAGCCCGACCGGCTTGGCGGCAAACAGTACCGACACGGAGAGCATCAGAAGCACTGTCAGAAGTTTTTTGGCTTTCATAAAACACCTGTTCTTATTTGTTAAACATCAAAAATCTTATACCATTCGACTATATCTTTGGCGGGAGATACCGCCAGACGCCCGATCAGTTCGCTCTGCAAAGTGAGCAGACGAGGAGCCCGTTTCAGCCGTTCCACGATCGAATCCCAGTTTGCCACCCCATCTCCGGGGGCCAAATGCTGATCGTTTTTGCCGTTATTGTCGTGCAAATGGGTGGTCACGACCTGATTGAGCATCCGGTCGAGCTGATCATTTTGAAAAACGACGGTATCATCATCCCAGCCGATGCGGATCCATTCGGCAATATCATTGGAAACTTTGCCATCCTGAGCTTCAACCAGCAGTGCGTGACCGGAATCGTAGCACATTCCGAGATTGGGATGGTTGTATTTTTCCACGATCGGAGTCAGGAAGTCGGCGCAGCTTGTAGGCAGGAACAGATTTTCCAATGCGATAACGCATTTATTCTTTTCTGCGGCGGGGATCAGGATATCCAATGCATCGCAGATGCGTTTTTCGGTCGCGGGGAGGTCAACGAACGGGAACAAGCCGAAGTCTTCAGCGAATTCCCCGGTCCTCCGGGTGCGTCCGACGTGAATAGTGATCGTCGTCACGCCGAGAGAACCGGCGATGTCAATCGCATTCAACTGCGAATTGACGATCAATTCCAATGGGATCGGAGTTCCGAGAGAATCGGCAGTCTGATGCGGAGCATGAACGTCCCGGATGGTCAATTTATTGACCTCGGCCTGATGCAGCATCTCCTTGCGGTAAGCTGCATCATCTTTCATTTTCTGCAGATCTTTAGGACCGAGCTGCAGAAATTTGATACCGGCGGCGGCAAACTCCTCCATCCGGGCACCAATGGCACTGCCTTCGACATTTGCACCCATGTAATGGGTCATTTTCGGAAAAATCATTTGATACACCTTATTTTCTGATCTCTTTAAGACGGAGCTGGAACTCATCAAAATTCAGAGTAACAGCTTCGTTTTTACCGAAAAGTTTTTTGGGATTGGAGGCGACGACCTTGAGCTGGTAATCTCCGGGGGCCAAGTCAACCGGTTTGAAACGGACTTCGTGCCAGTTATTGGCATTTTCCAGATCCTTGTCAACCCAGATACCGGTGAGTTCTTTGCCGGCGAGATAAACTTTGATATTATCCAACGGATCACCTTCACTTCTGACGAAAAAGCGGAGCGATGCCCGGACCGGAATATCACTGGAAGCCGGCCGCAGCTGGGTCACACTCATTTCGCTTCCGGAGGGCATATCCAACTGCAGACTTATCCCCTGCCCGGCATGGCTGGGCACCATGTAGTTGTCATCAGCATCCCGATTGGTGGAAGCGGTGTATTTGTAACTGCCATCTCCCTTGACGGATTTGACATCCCAGCTGTAACCATTGTATTCAAAAGCATTGTTGACAACATAGTTGTACATACCGCTTTTGAGCTGGATCAACGCTATTTCAGAAAGAGCCTTCCATGGACGCAGATTGATTTTGGTGCTTCCGAAGAAAACGCCGCGGGTCAATGCGTTGTCGCCGGAGTTGGAGAGCAAAAAGGTGTTGCGGGAACCTTCTGCGCTGACTGCGCGATTGGCGATTTTGATCAGATTTTTCTTTTCCATCCGGATATTCTTACCGGAAGGCTGGGTCAACGGCATATTGATACCGGCCGCTGCGAGATCGGCAATGCTGCGCAAAGATTCGGTCGTAACAGCCGCCATGCGGATTCCCCGGTTGATGAAATCGACACGGGCTTTACGATCTGCACTGTCGGCAAGCTGGCGGGCCTTTTTGATGTACGGAGCGCACATTTTCTGGAAGTCATCGTTAAAAATGACTTCAGACATCAGCCGATTGCGTTCAGCGTAACCGTTGGGATAGTATTTGACCATTTCACCGGAGAAAAATTGGGGCATGAATTTTTCGACCCGATCCTCGATCTTTTCAAACAGCTCGTACATCACCGGACTGGCTTTGGGACCGAATGCCGCATCGCAAAACTCCTTGAGCAGAGCTTCCCGCTTCAGTGAGGGTTCCCAGGAGAGTTTACAAAGGATGTAATAGTCACTGGCCCTGGCGGCGAAACACTTGCCGGTTTCACCGTAGATACCGGCAGCGTTGGCTTTGAGCAGAGCTTTGATATTGCGGTCGATTTTGCGGCTGTGAGAGAGGGGGTAATTCATAGTATAGTGACAACCCCAGTATTCTCTACCGACCACCTGCGCACCGGTTTTGCCCAGACCGATGATTTTGTTATTGATCTCATCTTCTTCAGCTTTGTTGCGGGTGAATCCGATGAAGTAGCAGTATGAAAGGTACATATTCGGCGGGAATGAAACTTTCTGTTCCGGCACGCCGTTGTAAAAGCTGTAGGCAAACATACCGACTTTGGCTTTGGGATTGCGCTTGTAGACCTGCTTGGCAATGTCTTCGGCGAAATCATACATCCGGTTGGTCACCATCAGATGATTGTTGCGCAGACGTTTGGAATCGTTGCCATCCTGAGCGAGGCAGTTGGCACATTCGCAGAAACCGAATCCGTCGTTGGGAGAAATGGAGCGGATTTTTCCATCTTTGTAAGCCGAAATTTTTTCAGCAATGATGCGCCGGACATCCTTGTTGGAGGTGCAGAGCTGAGCCGGGCCGCCGAAACTGGGGTCGTTGCGGCGGGTGGCGACGGTCGGTTTCGGTTCGCCGATCCAGCGGGACGGAGTGACCAGTGAATAGTATTCCGGATGATCTTTGCCGTATTTCTCACGAGGGAGCAAGTGGAAAAAAGCGTGCTGGAACCCGGAACCGTGAGAGTAGATCGAACGGCCGGATTTCATCCGGAGCAGCCAGGTGTGCAAGTCAGCCGCATCCTTGGCTGAAAGCAGACGCATTCCGTAGGTGAAACTGCTGGTCATACGCAATTTAAATGGAGGTACATAGAGATCGGTACCTGTTTTGATCGATACCGGTTTGCGCCGTTCGGCGACTGTACCGAGCTCGCCGGGCCAGAGAAAACGGACACCGGCGTGCTTTTCAAGGAATGATGCCACAGCATAAGCGGTACCGGTAAGTTTTCCGGTGTCATTTCCGTAGATATAAACTCTGTCTTTTTCGGAATGGATAACCGTGAAGTCCCGTTCCATATCGACTTTAAGAGCGGCTCCGGGCTGCCGGATTCCAACAAAAATGCCGGGCAGATGTTTACCGCTTTTGAACAGTTTCAGCGAATATTTTTTGCCGAAAACTTTTGAGAGATAATCCTGCAGAACCTTTGCCTGAGCAGCACTCTTTTTGGTGTGCCAGATATTGGCATTGTTTTTGCCAAGTTCAAAAGCAAATGCTGATAGAGAAATCAGCATTGCCGAACCAAGCAACAGAAATTTTTTTAATGACATAATTCAGTTCCCTGCAAATTAGCGTTTGACATCTTTCAACTGAAGACGCAGGTCGTCAAAGTTGAATACTCTTTCCTTACCGGAGAAAATTCCTGACGGATTTTTCACCGTGAAACGGAAATCATATTTACCCGGCGTGACCACAAACGGTTTAAACTGAACTTTACACCAGTTTTCCCGGGTCTGAAGGCCTTTGTCCACCCAGACCAATTCAAGTTTGTGTTTGCCGAACCAGGCCTCAACATACTTCTGCGGATCTCCATCCGGACACTTGATATACATCTGACCGGAAAGCTGCATCGGATTCTTTGCAGCGATGGGGCGAATCTGACGAACTTCCACTTTCGCTCCCGGAGCGAGTTCGGTCTGCAGACTCACCCCCTGCCCGGCATGGCTGGTGACCATAAAGTTATTGGGAGCATCGCAGTTGTCGGTGGTGACCATTACACTTTTGGTTTTACCTTCAACACCTTTGATATCCCAGCTGTAACCGTAGAATTCAAAAGCTCCGTTGACCAGATAATTGAAGTTTCCGGTCAAAATGTCGATTCGGGCGACCTGAGCGAGAGTGTGCCACGGACGGAGGCTGATCACATTGCCCAAGCCTCTGCCGAAAGCAAAGTTGTGACCGTAGGTGTAAGAATAAATATTCTGCTTTTTGTTGGCCTCAAGTGCATTCTGAATCGTTTTCATCAGCGTGCTTTTTTCCATGACGATGAAGTTCGTCGAGGGCTGAGTCAGCGGCATATTGACACCGATTGCCGCCAGGTCAGCGTTGGCCCGGATAACTTCCGTGGTATTCATCGCTTTCATCAAACCGATCCGGAAAAAGTTCACCCGAGCCTTGCGATCGGCGCTATCAGCGAGTTTCGCCGCTTTATTGAGATATGTTTTGCACATCTTGTTGAATGCTTCGTTAAAAACTGAAGCCTGGAAGCGGTTGAATTCAGCGTAATCGTTCTTGTAATACTTGAAGTTTTCGCCTTTTTTGGTCTTGAATTCCCGGGTGTGAGATTCGACCCAGTCTTCGATCTTTTCAAAGAGTTCGTACATCACGGGACTTGCTTTTTTACCGAACGCCGCGTCACAGTATTCTTTAAGAATATCTTCACGCTTCAATGTCGGATTCCAGGCGAGTTTGCACAAAATATACAGATCGGTACCGCGGG
>JAZRNP010000251.1:0-2126 GCA_045648225.1 Victivallaceae bacterium
GGGAACGCCGTTCATGACCGCAGTGGCGATGACTTCGCGCCATGCAGCCTGGCAGTTGTCGATGACGCCGTGGAAGAAGTCGTCGAGCAGCAGGTTTTCCAGATTCGGGTTCTTGTCATAGGCATCTTTGATGCGTTCGAGGAATTGGGCACGGATGATGCATCCGCCGCGCCACATCAGAGCGATTTCGCCGTATTTGAGATCCCAGTCGTACTCTTTGGCGGCGAGTTTCATCAGCTGATAACCCTGTGCGTAGGAGCAGATCTTGGAAGCGTAAAGAGCTTTGCGGACAGATTCGATGAAGGCTTTTTTGTCGCCGGTGAAAGCGGCTTTGGGACCGGTGAGAATCTTGGAAGCGGCAACGCGTTCTTCTTTGATGGCGGAGAGGCAGCGGGCGAAAACGGCTTCAGCAACGGTGGGAGCGGGAGCACCGAGATCGAGGGCACTCTGGCTGGTCCATTTGCCGGTACCTTTCTGACCGGCGGTGTCGAGGATGATATCGACGACCGGTTTGCCGGTTTCGGGATCTTTTTTGGCGAAAATGTTGCTGGTGATTTCGATGAGGTAGCTGTCGAGTTCGCCTTTGTTCCATTCGGTGAAGACTTCGTGGAACTCTTCAGCGGTGAGGCCGAGGACATTCTTCATGATCCAGTAGGCTTCGCAGATCATCTGCATATCGCCGTATTCGATACCGTTGTGAACCATTTTGACATAGTGACCGGCACCATTGGCACCGACCCATTCGCAGCAGGGACGTCCGCCGGCAACTTTAGCAGCGATGGACTGGAAGATCGGTTTGATTTCAGCCCAGGCTTCGGGATCGCCGCCAGGCATGAGGGAGGGGCCGAGCAGAGCACCTTCTTCACCGCCGGAAACACCGGAACCGACGAAACGCAGACCTTTTTCAGCGAGGTATTTGGTGCGGCGGATGGTGTCGGGGAAGTGGCTGTTTCCGCCGTCGATGAGGATATCACCCTTATCGAGGTAGGGGATCAGCTGTTCCATGAGATCATCGACCGGTTTACCGGCTTTGACCATCATCATGATCTTGCGGGGGGATTTGAGGCTGTTGCAGAGCTCTTCGAGGGAGTGGCAGCCGATGAAGTTTTTGCCTTTGCCGCGGCCGTTGACGAAGTTGTCAACTTTTTCAACGGTACGGTTGTAGACCGCTGCGCTGAAGCCGTGGCTTTCCATGTTGAGCACGAGGTTCTCGCCCATTACGGCAAGACCGATCAGACCGATATCTGCTTTTTTATCCATTTTGTATATTCCTTAAATTTTGGTTGTTCAGTTGATTCGCAAATTAAACTCCGCTGAATGCCGCAAAACCGCCGTCGATGGGCAGCACGACACCGTTGACGAAACCGGCGGCTTCATCATCGAGCAAAAAGAGCATGGCACCGACGAGGTCTTCGGGGGAGCCGAATTTGCCCATGGGAGTGTGGGTCAGAATGGTGTTGCCGCGGGCGGTGAGAGAACCATCCGGATTGGTCAGCAGAGCACGGTTCTGATTGGTCAGGAAAAAGCCGGGAGCGATGGCGTTGACGCGGATGTTGACCTTGGAGAAGTGAACAGCCAGCCACTGGGTGAAGTTGCTGATGGCAGCTTTGGCACCGGAGTAGGCGGGGATCTTGGTCAGCGGGCAGAAGGCGTTCATGCTGGAGATGTTGAGGATGTTGCCTCCGTTGCCTTCGGCCATTTTGCGGGCGAAAACCTGAGTGGGAAGCAAGGTTCCGAGGAAGTTCAGGTTGAAGACGAAACCGACACCGGCGGGATCGAGATCAAAGAAGGTGGTGACGCCTTCGACTTTGGCGGCGAGGTCTTCTTTGGTCAGGAATTCTTTGCTGGTGGTACCTTTGGGGTTGTTGCCGCCGGCACCGTTGATCAGAATATCACAGGGACCGTAGGCTGCGGAGATTTTTTCTTCGGCAGCTTGCAGGCTGGCAAGTTCAAGCACGTTGGCAGAAAGTCCCATGGCGGTACCGCCTTCGGCGCGGACCTCTTCAGCGACAGCTTCGGCCGCTTCGGCCCGCAGGTCAAGAATAGCGACTTTGGCACCGGCTTTGGCGAGAGCCTTGGCCATGATACCGCACAACACACCGCCGCCACCGGTGACGACAGCGACC
>JAZRNP010000252.1:0-1437 GCA_045648225.1 Victivallaceae bacterium
GATCAATGATGTAAAAGGCCACATCTGCACCGTTGCCTATCCCGACGGTCGTCGCGGCATTGTCGAACTCACCCGGCAAGTCCCCAAATACGGTGCCCTCATCCGCAATGAAAACGGGGATTGCCTGATGTGCAAAACGAGCGGCCGGGTTCCGATGTATGTATCTCTGCTCAGTGAAGTTGAAGCATTTTTCAGAGGCGATGACAGTGCCGCAGTTCCGGTTGCCGAAACCCTTGAGATCATGAAAATGCTCGAAGCAGCAGAGATTTCCAGCAAAACCGCCAAACCGGTCATGCTGAATGCCCTCTGAAAAAACAACTCCTCACGACCGGTAAGTGCCGCACCTTAATACGCAAAAATCCGTATATTGCTGATCCGATAGCGGGCTTCGCTGCCCCGGCGGATAAGAAGGTAGTGCGCCTTATCCTTTTTCTGCACCTGATAGGCAAAGCTGTAACGCTGTTTTTGAGCATTTTTCCGGTAATTTCCGGTATTCTGAGAGATGATCTGGTTGCGATTGTTGGAGATTCGCAACTGGGCTGGAACCCCTTTACCGATACATTCGATATCCATGGAAACGATCACGGTTTTAAGGTCGTTTTTCGCCGTGGGCAGAGAAGCCCGGACATCCCCGTTGACTTTAACGAATCCATCGCCATCGACCGGCAAAGTCTTGCTGCTTTTCCACGGCTGCCAGACCGGTTTGTAATTGCCCATGGGCAGTTCCCGCCACGGAACGTTGCCGACAGAAAATTCTCCAGAGAGAGTTTTGCCTGATTTTTCAAAATAGTTGATCGGAGTCACAGTGATTTTGTAGGTTGAATCAGCGTCCAGATAGCCGGCGGGAAAAGCAAAAACGTCGCCCTTTCCGGCTTCGGGCATCTGGTGACGGACAAAGGAGGTGATGCCGTAATGTTCAAAATTGCCGGAAGCATTTTTCTTTTGAAGCTGAACAACATAATACATCAGGGCAAAAGAATTTTCTTTCATCGGCGGCAGAAGCAGTTTTCCCCAACGGAAATTGGCGGCTTTCTCCGGAGCAAAACCGACAGTTGCACCGTCCGCAAATTCCGGGATGGGAAATCCGGCACGTTTTGCCGCCGAATAAGGCGCAGTTTTGGCATCAAACGGCAGCGGAATGGTCCAGCGCCGTTCCGGGAAAGTTTCCAGACCGGTCTTGACATTGAATCTGCGGACAATGACCTTGTCCGCATAAACTTCCCAGATCGATGCATCGTAGGAGTTCGGACGGTCAGTCGGATTGGCGATCCCGCCGTTGCCGCAGTAGGCAAGTGTACCCAGATTGACCGCGATGAATTCGCCCTGCCAGATGGCACGTTCATCCATCAGGCGGTTGTGGGTGTGACCGGAAAGGGTGATGACCTGCGGATATTTGTTCAGAAGTTCCCGCAACTTATCATCTCCGCTGGCTTTGCC
>JAZRNP010000253.1:0-16231 GCA_045648225.1 Victivallaceae bacterium
AATCGAAGTCAAATTCGGCGGTGCCCGTGTCCTGCTCCGTCCGGCTTCCAGCGGTACCGGTTTGATCGCCGGTGGTGCAGTTCGTGCCATCCTGGAACTCGGCGGCGTCGAAGACGTGCTGGCCAAATCTCTCGGTGCTTCCAATGCTGCCAACGTTGCCAAAGCGACGTTCAAAGCTCTCGCTTCTCTGCGTACCCGTGAACAGGTCTATGCCCGTCGCGGAATCGCCGTGAGCAAGGAAGCTGATAACAACTGAGACTATCATACAAGGATTGTTATATTATGAAATTGCATGATATTGCCCCCACTCCGGGATCACGCCATCGCCGTAAACGGGTTGGCCGTGGTGACAGCTCCGGTCTCGGTAAAACTGCCGGCCGTGGTGAAAAAGGTCAGAAGTCCCGTACCGGTGCAGTGATCCGTCCCTTCTTTGAAGGTGGTCAGATCCCGCTCTTCCGTCGTTTGCCCAAACGCGGTTTCAAGAACGCCGACCGCATTATCTATGCGTTGGTCAACTTGAACGTGCTGGATGCCAACTTCGAAGCCGGTGATGTTGTTGACTTCGACGCTCTCCGCAACAAAAAATTGCTTGCCAAGAGCGACACCATCATCAAGATCCTTGCCAACGGCGAGATCACCAAAGCTTTGACCGTCAAAGCTGCTAAATTTTCTGCGGCTGCTGCCGAGAAGATTCAGGCTGCCGGCGGCAAGATCGAAATCGTTGAATAAGGAATGAACTGATATGTGGCGTGCGTTACTGAATGCCTGGAAAGTCAAAGAACTGCGTAACCGTTTGTTGTTCACAGCTTTGATTATCGTGCTGGTTCGTTTTGCCAGCAGTATTCCGTGCCCCGGAGTCAATCCGACTGCACTGGAGAACTTCATTAGTAGCGTCACGGCCGGAAGCAGAAGCAGCGGCGGTGTGATGGCGATGATCGACCTCTTTTCGGGAGGTGCGATGACGCACTTCGCGTTGGGAGCTCTCGGCATTATGCCTTACATCACCGCTTCGATCATCCTGCAATTGCTGATGCCCGTTATTCCTGCGCTGGAAAAACTCCAGCGCGAAGGTGAAGCAGGGCGCGGCAAAATCGCACAATACACCCGGTATCTTACGCTGGGTGTTTGTGCTGTTCAGGGATGCATGGTTTCTCTGGCCATGATCAATCCCGCCAAGCTTGGACTTCCTGCTCCGGCGACGCCGCTTTTTGTCGGCAGTGAATTTGTCTTTATCATCGTCAATATTCTGGTTCTCACCTGCACGACCATGGTTTTCACCTGGTTGGGTGAACAGGTTACTGAGCGTGGTATCGGCAATGGTGTTTCTCTGATCATTACAATCGGTATTGTTTCCCGGATGCCGCACAGTGTCATCGAGCTGTTTGATATGGCGATGAAAGGTGCTACTCCGGATGGCAGTCCCTTCCGTCCGGTGCAGTTTTTGCTGCTGATGGCGGTCTTTTGCGTGGTTACTGCGGCGACGATCATGTTGTCTCAGGGCTACCGCCGGGTTCCGATTCAGATGGTCAGAAAGAGTGTCGGCCGTCAAATGATGGGTGGTTCGACCTATATGCCGCTCAAAGTCAACTTTGCCAATGTTATGCCGATCATCTTTGCCGGCGCAATTCTGATGATTCCCCAGACGCTCTTTCCGGCTCTGGCGAACCGTCCGGATGCTGCCCGTATCTGGCAGACACTGGCGATATCTTTCAACCAGGATGGCATGGGATATATCATCACCTATGGTGTGTTGATCCTTCTCTTCAGCTTTTTCTGGGTTGCCACACAGTTCAATCCGCTGCAAATTGCGGATAATCTGAAAAAAGAAAGTGCTTACATACCCGGTATCAGCCCCGGTCAGCCCACGGCTGATTATCTTGATGGAGCAATGACCCGGGTCACTGCAGGAGGAGCTGTCTTCCTGTTGGTGCTGGCACTTTTCCCGATGTTTTTGTACAACAACTTCGGTATTCCCTTTATGGTCGCGCAGTTCTTTGGTGGAACCAGTTTGCTGATTATGGTCGGCGTGGTTCTTGACACCATGAGTCAGCTGGAAAGCCATCTGACGATGCGTCACTATGACGGTTTCCTCAAAAGCGGCCGTTTGCGCAGCCGTTCCGGGGAATAATTCATGAGTACTGTGGTTGCCATCGACGGCCCCGCCGGGGCCGGCAAAAGCACCGTAGCAAGGCTGCTGGCGGATCGCATGGGTTATGCCTATGTGAACACCGGCAGCCTTTATCGCGCTCTTGCTTTGAGTGCCAAGCGTGCCGGGATCGATCCCGGCGCACTTACTGCTGAATTTCTGGCACAACAGCAGCTTGAATTCAAAGGTGCCGATCTTTATTTGAATGGAGTGCTTACCGGAGCCGAACTGCGAACTCCGGACATCGCTCAAGGCGCAAGTCTGGTTTCCAAACAGAAAATTGTCCGGGACTATCTGCTTCCTGTGCAGCGCAATGCTGCTGAAAATCAGTGGATCGTGATGGAAGGCCGGGATATCGGCACCGTCATTTTCCCGGATGCCAAATGCAAATTTTTTGTTACTGCCACCCCGGAAGAGCGTGCCCGCCGCCGGATGGCACAGAGCGGTGAAATCGCTGCCGGAGCTGATTTTGAAGCGATCCTCGCTGAAATCAAAGAGCGTGATGAGCGGGATTCCACCCGTAAAATTGCTCCATTGAAACCCGCCGACGATTCCGTGATCGTCGATACTACCGGATTTTCCATCGACGAAGTCGTGGAAAAACTTGCTGCTCTCTGTGCCGCTGCCCGTTGACACATTCCGGTTTACTGAGGTGTCTTTGATTTTTTCTCCAAAAAACAGCTATGGATCGATGAAAGAGATCATTTTTACCCTGCTCGGAACCGGTGCGGCTGATCATTTGTGGGAGCGCATCGGAGAAGCTGATGTTCGTGGCAGTGCCGGAACATTGATCAACCGCAATATCCTGTTTGACTACGGCATTACCGGTAAGGAAAATTTGAGCCGTGCCGGAATAGCTCCTGATGAATTGGATGCGATAATTTTTACCCATTCTCACCCCGATCACTTCAATCCGGTCGCACTGAAAGAGTTGCTTGTTCAGCGAAAAAATCCGCTCCCGCTGGCAATATACGGCTCAAATGAGTTGATCGGAATCATGCAGGACGGGATAAATTGTCAATTGCATCCGTTGAAGCCGGGAGATAAATTCACGATTTCCGGGATGGATTTCACCGCATTACAAGCCAATCATTTACTTTATGATCCCAATGAGTTTGCGTTTCATTATCTGATCGAAACCGCTGACGGCAATGTGTTGTATGCGCTGGATGGCGCCGGATTCACCAAGCCGGAGTGGCTGCTGATTAAAGATAAAGCATTGAAGTTGATCATTATTGATGCAACCATGGCAGAAAGCGGCAATTGGCGGATTTTTGAACACAATGATCTGGAGATGATCGATCATATTTGTAAAACGCTCCGCAAGCGCGGTATGATCGATGATTCCTCAAAGGTGGTACTTTCGCACCTTGCCCGCACGCTGTGGCCGCCGACTCAGGAAGAAGCAGAAAAACTCGCCGGAGTTTACGGTTTTACTGTCGGGTACGACGGCTTGGAAATCAGGTTGTGAATTATTTATTTTCCGGATAATCATCGGCAAAAAGTTTACTGATCCGGTGATTTTGAGTGACCGTATAGGTGTTGCCGTTGAGGTCGGACCAGCGGCCGGGTTTCAGCGGGATGCGGGTGACCAGAAGCGGGATATTTCCTTGCGGAGCTGTTATCGCAAGCGGAGAGTGAGCTGCGGCGTCAGCGATTTCCTGGGATTTCAATTCCGGTGCGGCTTCAGCAGCGGAAACTCCCATCGAATGCAGTAAAGATGCGGCGCGGGAGTTGGTCACCGGGAGCGGAAATGCAGTTGAAATCACAATATTTTCCCGGTTTTTCAGTAACTCAAAACCGTGCCAATGCCCGATGGTGAAATTCCGGCATCCGGAAGCAATGGCGGCGGAAATTTTTTCCTGCCATACCCCAAGTTCAGTTTCGGGTATAAATCCTGGGATGATAAAAGTATTTTCCGCAGGAATCGAGGGGATCACAGTTGTTTTCGTTGCCGCATCGCGGAAAAACTCTTCCATTTTTTGTGAATGATAATGGAAACTTTCTTCAACGGTCAAGGTGAATTGCTGCCAGAATTCCCGGCGGATCTTCTTCAATTCGGCAGCCGGGACAAAGAAATTTCCGTCGATATTGACATCAATTTTACCGGCACACCAGGGCTCGGGGAGGGCTTCGGAGAAACATTTTATTACGGAATCACGCTGGAGCGGGTGTTTCTCTGCCGGCGCAAAGTCGCAGGTGCAGGAAAAAGTTTCCCCATTGATCGAAACTGCAACTTTTTGTGCGCTGAAATCGATCTGCATATCCAACGGGAAACGCATTTCCGGCAGATTTTCTGCCTGCCGCGAAAAATCAAATCCGTTTTCACCGATTTTCAGCAGTTGATATCCCGGTGCGGCGGCAAATTTGCCCGGAATGAAAATCCGTTTTTTGGCATGAACTTTCAGTGCTTTTTGTCCGGGAGCAGTTTCCATTGAGGTAAGAGAAAAGGTGATTCCCTCGCCGCCGCTTGGCGGTATCAACCGCAGACGATCGCCCAGATGCAATGGAGATACGGTATTGACCAGAATGCCCCGGGTGGTGACTTTGTCCACCGTCGCTGCCGGATTGCCGAATATTCCGGAGGTCGAATGGTCGATCAGCGGTGTCCGGGAAGGAAAATCGTAGAATCCCAAAGTTTTCCTCCGGGAAAGCGCAGAATTCAGCAGTTTTTCCGCTTCAAAAACCGCTTCTGCCCGGTTGTCCGGCGTGGAATCCAGTAAAAGACGGTAGGCCCGGGCGGTTTTCCAGACGTAATCGGGGGAACGCAGGCGTCCTTCGATTTTCAGTGAAGCGATATTCAATGCCTTCAATTCGTCGAGCAGAGAAACGCCGCAGAGATCGCCCGGAGAGAGGAAATAACCGCTTTCATTACCGATGTTGTAACAGCGGCGGCAGGGCTGCTTGCAGCGTCCCCGGTTGCCGCTCTGTCCATAGAGAAAACCGGAGAGCAGACATCTGCCGGAGAGCGAACAGCACAATGATCCGTGGATGAATACCTCCAGTTCGATATTGGAATTCATGGAAATTTTCTCCAATTCATCCATGGTGATCTGGCGTTCGAGGATAACCCGGTCAAGGCCGAGTTTCTCCATACATTTTACTCCTGCAGAATTGTGAATGCCCATTTGGGTTGAGCCATGCAGTTTCAGTTCCGGGAAATATTTTTTCACGGTATGGATCACCCCGGCATCCTGCACGATCACTGCGTGGGGACGAAGTTTATCCAATTCGCACAAAACTTCAAACATGGAACCGAGTTCATTTTCTTTAATGAGCGTATTCAAGGTCAGATAGACCCGTTTCCCGTGGGTGTTGGAGTAGCGGATAAGTTTACCCAGAGAGTCGAAAGTGAAGTTTTCCGCCCGCATCCGGGCATTGAATGCTCCGGAAAGTCCGCAATAGACCGCATCTGCTCCTCCGTCAAAGGCGGCAAGGGCGAGTTCAAGATTTCCGGCAGGCGAGAGCAGTTCCATGATCAATTGTTTCCGGCAACGATTTTACTCCGGCGGCGGGGTGGTCTGCGCAAGGAAGAGTCTTTATCCACACCATTGGCAAAGCAGACCGCATTGGCGGCGGCACTGCCGATATTCAAAGCAAATCCGGAACGCTGTTCCGGGGTGACATTATCCTGCAGCCCGGCTTCTCTGATCACAGTGAAACGGGGCGGATCATTTTCCAGTCCGACGATACCCCAGTTCTCCGGGATGAGTTCAGTGATGAGATTGTCCACCGGTACGGCAACGTAGCACTGGTCGGCGACTCCGGCCTGCCGGATGCGTTCAAGTTTGCTGCCGTTGTTGAGGATTTGAACTTCCTTGGCAATGATACGGCAGAGCCGGTGGTAGGCGGTGTTGACCGATGCCGAATAGTCCCAGGTACGGAACTCCGAAAAGAGATCATCCGCAGCGGCCAGATGGGGTTCAGTACGGCGGATTTCGCTTTCCATGGCAGCTTTTTCCTGCTGCATGGCATTTATGCGGTTCAAGCGGTCCTCCCGGTTTTCGCAATCGGAGAAACAGCAATTTATATCTTCGTACATCATCACCAGTGCGCTCCGGGTGACGATGCTGCCTTTGCTGCGGTGATGCTTCCAGAATCCGGCGGCTGTTGCCCGGTATTTTGCATTGCGGGTCGGCACATTGCGGGCCACAGCGTCCGGCTGAAGCGATACGATAAAAGCCAGAGAGAGCTGCTCCATCGCAGTGCGTGAAAGAACTGCTTTTGCCGGGGCTGCCGGAGATTTTTCTACCGGAGTTTCCGCCGGGATTGATTGTTGTGCGGCAAGTTCAGCAAATTCAAAAAGATCCATGCCGGAATCACTGTTATTCATCGGTTGTTTCCTCCAAAATAGCTGCCGTTGCTGGTTCCGAAAACACTGTCACGACGGGAAGTTCTGCTTTTTTTATTCTGTTCCCGGATCCGGCGGACATCGGGATCATCATCCAGACTTCGGGGCAGGGGATTGAATCCCGCTTCGACCATAGCTTTTTCCCGGTCAGAGAGTGCTGAACTGCTGATATGTGACTGCTTTTCTTTGCCCCGGTGAAACATGGTGTCAAAAAGCTGATCTCCGGAACTGCCGGGACGGTGGGCGGTTTTTTTCTTTTCCGGCGGCGGAGTTCGGCGCATCGATTCCGGAGTGCGGCTGAAGGTGCGACGGAAAGCAGCACATCCGCCGGCACTGAAAATAATGGTGACTGAACCAAGCAAAATCAAAAGCAGAAATTTTTTCATATATTCACCTGTCTGGTCAAGATTTTTTCATCCGGGAAATCCGCAATTGTCCGCAGGCGGCAGACTCTTTGGTGCCCCGTTCCACCCGGCGGGTGACTCTGGCTCCGGCAGATTTTATTTCGTTTTCAAAAGCTTCAATGACGGAGCGTTCCGGTCGGCGGAACATTCCGTCGGTTGCATTGTAGGGAATGAGGTTGATTTTGGCATGATGGTTGATGGCGATATCTGCCAGTTTCCGGGCCGAATCCAAATCATCATTGATTCCGGCGATCATGGTGTATTCCAGAGTGTACTGCCGGTTGTTGGCATCCCGGCACAAATCGGCTGCCTTGAGGATTTCTGCGATACTGTAACGGACTTTGGCGGGAATGAGTTTCGCCCGGATCTCATCGGTGACGGCATGGAGGCTGATGGCGAGATTATATTCCCGTTTCAATTGGGCAAATTTCTGCATTCCGGGGACGTAACCGCTGGTGGAAACGGTAATGCGTCGGGGGGACATATTGAAAAAGTCCGGTGAAGTGAGTATATTCATTGCTTTAACGAGCTCTTCGAAATTGAGCATCCCCTCTCCGATACCCATAAATACGATGTTGTCCGGGAATCCGGAGCGGTTTACTCCGTGCATGAACTCTTCAATGATCTCTCCGGCAGTCAGGTTGCGGGTGAAGCCGTTTTTTCCGGAGGCACAGAAGTAGCATCCCACCGGGCAGCCGACCTGCGTGCTCAAACAGAATGTAAGCCGGTCATCGGCGGGGATGACCACCATTTCGATAATTTCACCGTCGTGAAGCTGAAGCAGCAATTTCTCCACTCCGTCCGTGCTGGAAACAATGTCGCACACCTTGCTGCCGGGAGCGTGAAAATCATTTTTCAACGCCTCGCGCATATTGGCCGGCAGATTGAGCATCTCTTCAGGAAGAAGTTTATTCTGGGCGTAGATCCAATTCAAAAGCTGCTTGACCCGGAATTTCGGGAATTTGTTTTTTTCACACCAGAGCGTTAATTCTTCAATGCCGCAACCGGCTAAAAAGGGTTTGTTCATTTGAGTATCTCCTGCAATTCAGCGGCCCGGGCGGTGTCGAATTCGCTGTTATTTTCTTTGGCGCACTTGAATGCCCGGTCAAGGAACCGGGCGGCTCGGGATTTGTTTTTGGTGTAAGCCAGTTCAATTTCTGCGGCGTGCAGATAAATTGGAGCACAACTTTCGCCGGGGATGATATCAGCCATGGCAAGAGTGATGAATTTATGAGCGGCATCGAATTTTTTCTGCTTGTAAAGGATGTAAGCGTAAGTGTCCAGTATTGCGCTGTTGGGCTGTTGTTTTACGGCACTTCGCGAGAGTTTTTCCGCTCTGTCCAAATCGAAATCCAACACCGCGGCTGCGTAAGCAATGGAATTTGCCTGAGTCGGCTTGAGCAGTTTTTCGGGATCTTTTTCGGCGGCTTGCCAGAGTTTGGCCAGTAATGCTCGGTTTTTGGTTTGCCAGAGTGTGTCAACGATATAGTTTACCGTATCTTTAAGTGTGATTTTGCCGGAATCGATGATTTTATCTGCTGTGACCGTGGCATTTTTGAAATCTTTGACTGCGACCTGCTTTATCAGAACGGCTTCATCTGCAGGGACTGTTTTTTCCAGCAGATCGAAGCGTTGAAATTTGTGGGCGTAGAGCAGAGCTGCATCGATGCTCAACGGACTTTCTTTTTGAAGTCGCGGCAGGTAGTGGTCAAAGAGTTCCGGTTTTTCCGAGACGATCGAGGCTGCCAGAATCAATTTTACCAATCGCAGATTATCGGTGCCGACAAAGTTTGCCGCATAGCGGGCGGCGTGTTCCGGCTGATGAAAAGCATAAAAATTGAGCAGTTCACCGGATATGGGGAAACCGAACTCTTTTTCGGAGTTGACCAGCATATCCAGATAGTGGTGATAGTGCTGTTTTGCCCCCCGCATCGGCAAATTTTTCCAACTGGCAAAGTCAGGTGCGGTACAATCGGTTTCCCAAATCGATTGACGGTAAAAGTCCAGCGCATTGGTCAGAATGTAATATTTGAATTCCGGAGAGGAATCAATGGAACTCATCCGTTTGAAATAGCGGTCAAAGAATTCATGTTCCGTATGCATCGTTCCCCGGGCGTGATAGTAACGGGATAGATTGGAGCCGAGGATTATGATGGCATTTGCTTCTTTCTGCGACAAGGGGTGGAGCGGACAATTCAGCAGCAGATGTTTGATTTCCGGAATATGCTCTGTTTTGAAGGGAAATATTTCCCGGAGCATGGAATTGAGCAGCAGATTTTCCGGATATTTTTTACGGATGGCTTCTGCCCGGCGGATCAGGGCAGGTGTGAATTCAAAGCGGTAAACGGTTTCAAAAAAGATCGGGTGAAGTTCATCAGCCCGTTCCGGATATTTATCCAGCATATCCAATAGTTTCGATACCCGGAGTTCCGGTTTTTCCATTTTAAGCAGAGAGTTGTAATCGCTGTAAAATTCCAGAGTTCCTGCCGGGACACACAACGGAGAGAGTGACAGCAGCAGAAACAGAAATGAATAGATACAACGTTTCATCGGGTCAATTCTCCAATAAAAAAGTTGATCGCGTCATCACGACTTGCCGTACAGATGACTTTGCCCTGACGGAAAATTATCAATTGACCGTTGCGGGTCCCGGAAATTCCGATATCGGCATCCCGGGCTTCGCCGGGACCGTTGACGGGACAGCCCATAACGGCGATTTTACGAAGGTGGGGCAGTTTGCCCTGAGCCTTAAGAGTTGCTGCAATATCTTCGACCTGATCCGCCAGTGCGATCAGATCGATCTCTGTCCGGCCGCAAGTGGGACAGGAGACGATTTCCGGTAATGCCGGACGGATGGCGCAGGCTTCGAGAATTTGCTGTGCAGCATAAATCTCTTTTACCGGAGCTGCGGTGAGACTTATCCGGATGGTATCTCCGATGCCGTCCAACAGCAATCCGCCCAGAGCTGCAGCTGATTTGACAATGCCTCGCCGGGGAGTGCCCGCTTCGGTCAAGCCGAGGTGGAGCGGGTAATCGGTCATGCCGGCAAAACGGCGGCACGCTTTTACAGAAACTTGCACATCGGAGCACTTCAGGGCCACTTTGATGTTGCGGACAGACAACTTTTCCAATTCCTGACATTGGGCAAATGCGGCATCGCACAACGCTTCAGCGGTGGCATCGGTAACCGTTTTCCCATCTGCAATGCGGCGTTTGATTTCATGCGGAGGGAGGCTTCCGGCATTGGCACCGACTCTGATCACTCCGTTTTTTTCCAACAGTTTGGCGGCGATGGGGCGCAGCAATTCAGGGTTGCGGACGATGCCCGGGTTGATCCGCACCCCGGCGCATCCGGCATCGAGAGCTTTCACCGCCATTTCGGAAGCGAATTGGATGTCGGCAATGACCGGGATCGGAGATTTTTCCGTAATTTCATAAAGAGCCGCCACATCCTCATTTTTATCGACTGAGACCCGGATGATGTCGCACCCGGCAGCGGCCAGTTCGCTGATCTGGGCAAGGGTAGCCGCTCCATCGGAGGTCGGTGTGTTGCACATCGACTGGATGGTTACGGGGAAATCGGAACCGATCCCGGTTTTACCAAGAGTGAAATTACGGGTTTTCCGGCGCATTTTTCACCTGTTCAGCAGTCGGATTCTTGTCCGGCATGATTTTATTCACGGCGCGGCGGATGTCGAAAAAGGTGACAAAAACCATCAGCGATATCAGCAGCGTGACAAAGATGTATGAAAGTACTTTCATCACACATTTTGGTACCGGACGGCGGAAAATCACTTCAATGAGACCGAAGAAAATGTGGCCGCCATCCAGCACCGGCAGCGGCAGCAGATTGAAGATCGCCAAGGCAAAACTGATCACCACCATCATGTAAATTCCCACTGCAGGAGAAGTGCGGATCGAGGTAAAGAGCACCATGCCGATGCCGAGCGGCCCCGACATATGACTGGGTTTCAAGGTACTGGTGTTTTCAGTGAGTTTAAGTTTGTTGCCGATACCGGTGGCGATCCCCTTCAGGGCCTTCCAGCTCATATTTATGGTGTCGCAGAATTGCCGCCACGGTGAAGGATAATCGTAAACCGCCATCGAAACTCCGATATCCGAGGGAGTCACCAGCAGCGGAGTCATTTGGACTTCAACTTTTTTTCCATTGCGGAGCAGTTCGAGTTTGACGGCCTGACCGTTGCCGTTTTTGACCGTTTCGGAAACGGTGGCCGGTTCCGTGATCTTTTTGCCGTTTACCGAAACAAGAATGTCATTGATAACCACGCCGCCCAGAGCTGCCGGGAAATTTTTGTAGAGATCAGCCACCACTACTCCGGCGGCGGTCTGTCCCATGGTAAGTCCGATCATATAGCGGCCGTGTTCGCTCAAATTTGCAATGGGCTGCGGAGTCACCGGAATATCCAGCATTTTGCCGTTGCGTTCAATGGTAAGCTGTATCGGGCGGTTGGCCGAAAGATCCATGCACCATTGGAACTGCAGATAATCACTGAGCAGTTCTCCGTTGGCGGCGATGACGATGTCACCGGCTTTGATTCCGGCTTTTTCGGCGATCGACCCCGGATTCGGGAAGATCTGAATCGGTACTCTCACCCGGAAAAAGGGATAACCGACACCCTCTTTGCGGATGGAACCGGGGGCATTGGGATTGTCCACCGGAGTGTAACGGATGGTTTGAGTTTTGCCGTCCCGGATGATTTCAAGTTCGACTGCGCCGGTGGTGTAGAGTATCTGCTCCACGAATTTTGCCCAGGAGAGGAAAAATTCCTCTCTGTTGAGTTTTACGATGCGGTCATTTTTACGCAGACCGGCCCGGTATTCCGGGCTGTCGCAGGCGACTTCGATAACGGTCATTTCCCGCATTTTGGGTGTATCCTGCGGCATACCCCAGATCCAGATTACACAGCCGATGAGCAAGCCGGAAATGATGTTGAACAACGGCCCGGCGGCGGCAGTGATGATCCGTTCTTTCGGGGTTCCGGGGCGCAGCTCGGTACCGTCGGCGGCTTTGGGAACATCGTCGCTGGTGTCGATCTGCGGGATCTCCACATATCCTCCAAAGGGCAGATAGCCGATACGGTACTCAACTCCTTTATATTTTTTTCTCCAGAAAGGGCGGAATCCCAGCGAAAAGGCATCGATGTGCAGTCCCAGCATTTTGGCCGCCAGAAAATGTCCCAATTCGTGAAAAAGAATGCAAAAACCAAGTGCCGCAAAAACGAAAATAATTGCCCCGGCAATGCCGAGATAGTTCCAGAATGCTTCCATAAAAAACCTGTATCAAAAATGGTTGAAATGACAAAAACAAATGCTACTGCTATAAAATAACATTTCATAGCACTTTTTCAAGTCTTTTCACCTTGTTTTACACCGGATGCGGAGTTATATTTTAAAAAAGTCATTTTTTAAAACCAATTTTGAAAGGTCATGCCATGTCTGCAATCCTTATCGACGGCAAATCTGTTGCCGCCAAACTCAATTCTGAAACCGCAGCCAAAGTTGCTGAACTCGCTGCCAAAGGCAAGAAAACCACCCTCGCTGTCGTGCTGGTCGGTGAAGATCCGGCAAGTCAGGTCTACGTCCGCAACAAGATCCGTACCTGCGGTGAGGTTGGCATCATCTCCCGGGAAGTGAGAATGTCTGCCGACAGCACCACCGAAGAGGTGCTGGCCGCTGTCCGCGCTCTCAATGAAGACCCCGAAGTTGACGGTATTCTCGTCCAGTCTCCGCCCCCGCCGCAGGTCGATGAGGAAAAGGTCATTGAAGCCATCGACCCGGACAAAGATGTGGATTGTTTCGCCGAACGCAACGTCGGACGTCTGCTCATCGGACAGAAAGAGGGATTCCGTCCCTGTACCCCGTGGGGTGTTATCGAATTGCTCAAGCACTACAACATTGATCCGTCCGGCAAGCACGCCGTCGTGATCGGCCGCAGCAATATCGTCGGTAAACCGATGGCCGCTTTGCTGATGCAGAAAGCTGCCTGCGCCAATGCCACCGTGACCGTGGTCCACTCCCGGACTCCGGATATCGCCCGTTACACCCGGGATGCGGATATTCTCGTTGCCGCCATCGGCAAAGCCGGATTTGTCAAAGGTGATATGATCAAAGACGGTGCGATTGTTGTCGACGTCGGTATCAACCGTATCTTTGACGAAAAGCTGGGCAAAAACCGTCTGACCGGCGATGTGGCTTTTGAAGAATGTGTCGATAAGGCTGCCATGATCACTCCGGTCCCCGGCGGTGTCGGCCCGATGACCATCGCTGTTTTGATGCAGAATGCCTATACTGCGGCCAAGCTCCGGTTTGAAAACAAATAATCTTTCCCGGATTCAAAAAAATTGAAAAAGCTCTGTTTCGGACGTTACGATTACGTTGCGTTCTTCTCGTTTGTGGCCTATGCTGCCGGTGCCGTGATCTTTCCGGTGGTGATGCCGGATCTGGCGGAAGCGTTGAATTTTCCGTTGGATTCCGGAGGTATGGGGACTGCCGGATCACTTCATGCCGTGCGCTGTGCGGCGATGGTTTTTGCCATGGCCTTTTCCGGTTTTATGGCGGCCCGGTACGGTTTGCGCAAGGCGATCCTGCCGGGAATCATCCTGATGAGTGTTTCGGTGATCGGAGCCGTATTCGCCCCATCCTACCGCTTTTTGCTGCTGGTTATGCTCGGAGCCGGTTTGGGTGAAGGCATCCTTGAAGCACTGGCAACTCCGTTTGTTCAGGCTTTGCACCGGGATGATGAACCGGCCCGTTATGTGAGTTTTTCTCACAGTTTCTGGTCGGTGGGAGTGGCTTTCACCACCATCGGTGCCGGAATCATGCTCAATTATGACATCTCCTGGAAAACTGCCCTTACGATCGTCGCTCTGAGCGGTGTTCCGGGAATCATCCTGCTGCTGCTGCCATCCGCCAAAGAACAGCTCAAACTCAACGCCGTCAAAGGTCAATCCTCCAGAGCGGTGGTTGACCGGAGTATTGAAATTTTAAAATGCCGCCGTTTCTGGCTCTTTTTTGCGGCCATATTTTTTGCCGGTGGCGGGGAGTGGTGTCTTACGTTCTGGATTCCGACTTTTGTGCAGATGGTACATCGGGGATCAGCGTTTTCTTCCGGGGTGGCAATGGCTCTTTTTGCTTTCGGCATGATGGCGGGACGGATGCTCGCCGGAATGCTTGTGCCGCAACGCTGTCTGCCGGCGTTGCTGATCGCAACCGGAATTTTCAGCTGCGTGATCGGTCTGTTTATCCCCTTTGCGCCTGATGTGTTGACTGTGTGCGTGCTGGTGACGCTTGCCGGTGTCGGTGTCGGTCCCTTCTGGCCCTGTATTCAGAGTGTGTGTGTGGATAAATTGCAGCTTGATTCCACTCAATGTTACATTATCCTCTCCTGTGCAGGAATTCCCGGATGCGGGATATTCACCTGGCTTCAGGGCTCTCTCGGAGATATCCGGTGGATCGGATTGCGGTACAGTTTCTTTCTGATGCCGGTCTCAATACTGATCATGACTCTGCTTCTTGCCGCCGCATTCCGGCGGAAGAGAGCGTGAGTGGGTAGGAGGAGCAGACGGGCGTGCCGGGTGAAATCATTTGAGACAGAAAAATTTATTTTCTGCCTTCAGCTGATTGTATTTTTCCATGTCCCGGTATTTCAGGACTTTTGCCGGATTGCCTCCGGCAACTGCTCCTGCCGGGATATCAGCTGTTACAACTGCTCCGATCCCAATTACTGCGCCTTCACCGATGGTGACTCCCGGAGCAATAATGGCTTTGGCGCAAATCCATGTATTATCTCCAATAACTACCGGTTTTGGAATATTTTTACCGTCATACGGCAACGATTCTGGATTGAAATAGTTGTGGTTACTTGACCAGATGGTTACTTCCGGACCGAAAGAAACATTGTTCCCGATGGTAATTCCGCCGGTCGTGCCGGAGAATCTGCATTTTTCTCCAATTCTGACATTATTTCCGATGCTTATATTTTCACGATGTTGAAATCGAGAACCACTGCAAAAGGAGACATTTTCTCCGCAGCTTTTAAATCTTTTCTTCATAAAAAAATTTCTGAGCCGTCTTATTTTCAGAAAATTTTCTATTTTGAATTTTTTCATACCCCACCCCTATGTGAAGATTTTAGTTTTTTCCCAGTGAGCGGGTAATTAATCTGGCGCAGATAAGTCCGGCGATACCGGAACAAATATCGGAGACCAACCGGGCGTAAAAGATTCCGGTAAGTGAGTCAAAGCAGACCGCCAGAAAGGTCAGCGGCACCAGAAATACCACCACCCGGGAACCGTTGAGGAAAGCCGCTCCCGTCGGATGGGCGCAGCCGGTCAGGAAAAATCCGCCGAAGCGGTGGATCTCCACCCCGGCAAGGCCCCAGGACACGATTCTCAAATAACGAACCATCAGCTTCAAAACTTCCGGGTCATCCGAGAAGATCCGGGATATTTGCGGAGCAAAAATAGTGAAAATCGTTGCCATGACCAGCAGAATCATCCCTGCAAAACGCATGGAGAAACGGCGGCACTGGTTGATCCGGTCCCACGCTTTTGCGCCGTAATTCTGACCGATCATCGGCAGCAGTGCCATCCCCAGTGACATGGGGAATACAAAGGCTACAACTTCGATCCGTCCGGCTGCAGCAGTTGCCGCCACGGCGATCTTGCCGCCGACTTCTGCTACGGCCCGGGTCACGGCCATCGAACCCAGAGGAATGAGCAGCATGGCGCAGGTCGCAGGAATACCGTAACGCAAAATGGTTTTCCAGTGACTGGTGATGATGTTGACCGGCATATTGAACGGCGCAATAATACGCAGCTTGAAGTGCAGTACGCTCGCCGTCGCCGCCAATCCTGCAATCTGGGCGATCACGGTCGCCAATGCCGCTCCTGCCACTCCCATTGCCGGGACGACACCCCACCCGAAAATGAATATGGGATCGAGTACAACATTCAACAGCAAACCGGCAAGCATGAAAAAGCCGGCGAGTCTGGATTCTCCGGAGGTCACCAGCAGCGCATTTGTCGCCATACCCAACGAAGCTGTGACACTTCCCATGTACCAGATCACCATATAGTTGCGGATGTCACCCATAACCTGATCATCCGCTTTGAGCAACGTGCGGAAAACCGGTTCGATGGTCAAGCTGCCGATGATTCCGACCGCCAGCGAAACAATTATCAGCATCATCGCTCCGGAAGATATCAATCTTGCGGCCCGGGGGACTCTGCCGCCGCCGAGCAGCTGGGCAGTCAGAGTCATGATTCCGTTATCCAATCCCCGGAAAAGGCAGCCGACCAGCATCACCAC
>JAZRNP010000254.1:0-3797 GCA_045648225.1 Victivallaceae bacterium
GTACAGCCAGATTGTTGCGGGAACCGGCATCTTCCGGATGATAAAAGAGAATATCCCGGCTCATTTTCAGAGCTTGGGCAAACTTTTTTTCTTCAGCAGCGATCCGGACCAGAAAACGTTTGGCAAGAAGATCATCCGGGATGCTGTGCAGAACTTTTCCGGCGGCCAGCCGGGCATTGTACCAATCGTTCTGTGAAATCAGCTGAGCGATCTGCTCGTGCCAGAGTTCCCGGATATTCTGCTCATAGGTGCTTTTACTGACTGAATTATCCCGTTTCTTATCCGGATGGGAGTAGATCAGCACGATCATCCCGGTGAGCAGGATGAACACTGTGATCAGAATAAGCATTCTGCCGTGCTGGAAGTTGAATGCTTTGCTCATGAGTTTTCTCCGGAAAATGCATGGCACCATGCCGAATGCGATTCATTCAACACGGTTTCTGCCGGTACGGATTCAGCACACTGCCGGCGGAGTTTTTCCGGCAGAACGCTGCATTGACTGCATCTGCCGTAAAAACGGCATCCCTGCGGGAAGTTGTCCGGGGCGGGAACCATACCGGGAATGGTGTTCAAACGGGTCTCTTTGCCGCCGAGAACCGGAATGGCCGAGATCAGGGCCTTTGTGTAGGGGTGGAACGGCGAAAACAGAACCTCTTCTGCCGATCCGGTCTCTACGATTTTGCCGGCATACATGACGGCGATCCGGTCAGCAAGCCGGGAGACTACTCCCAGATTGTGCGAAATCAGGATCACTGCCATATTCCGCTCTTTTCGCAAACGGTCAAGCAGGTCGAGGATTTGAGCCTGTACGGTCACATCGAGTGCGGTTGTCGGCTCATCGGCGATCAGCAGTTCCGGATTTCCGGCGAGGGCCATTGCGATCATCACCCGCTGCTGCATTCCTCCGGAAAGTTCATGCGGGTAGGCGTTGAACCGTGTTTCCGCATTGACGATGCCGACCTGTTTGAGCAATGAAATCACTTCGGATTTACGTTTTTTTACCTCCGGGCGATGGAGTTTGAGCACCTCTTCGATCTGGGCACCGATGCGCATTACCGGATTGAGTGAAGCGGTCGGTTCCTGAAAGATATAAGCGATATGACCGCCCCGGATCCGGCGGAGTTTCCGGGAAGATGCGGCGGTGAGATCGAAAGTTTCTCCGCCGGAACGAAAGATGATTTTTCCGGCTTTCACCGACGCCGGTGGAGATGGCAGCAGCCCGGTGAATCCCAGACAGGAGGCACTTTTTCCGCAGCCGGATTCCCCCACCAGAGCGAGGATCTCGCCCGGATTTACCTGAAACGATACACCGGAAACCACTTCCGGAGCATTTTTTCCGGAGGAAAAGGTGATCGTGAGATTTTCTACTTCAAGTAATTTATTCATTGCCAAAACTCCATGTTCTCAGGCAAATATAGCATCTTTTTGGGAAATATTCCACAAAAAATATTTGAAAAAACTGGAAAAAACTCAACAATGGGTTATATTATCCGCAGGTACGTTGACAAAACAACCAAAAAAGAGGACTTAATGGAACGGGTATTCATAACTGGCCGCGGATTATTGACTCCGCTTGGTTCATCGGTCAGTGAAAATGAGGCAGCTTTGCGCAGCGGAAAAAGCGGTATCACTAAAATCCAATCTTTTGCTGAGGTTTGTTTGGACAGTCAGGTCGGCGGTATGGCAGATCATGATCCGCAGGTCGATCTTATCGATCGCAAGACCAAACGCTTCTGCCCTCCGGCCGGAGTGATGTCGGTTGCTGCTGTTTGTGAAGCATTTAAAGAGGCGGGTATTGCCATTGAGGATGTGCCCGGGATGCGTATGGCTCTGGTTGGCGGTCAGGCTGCGAGCAACTCCAAGGAACTGTTCGAGTCTGCATACTCATATCTGACTTCAAATTACCGTCTCCGTACGGTGAGTCCGTTCGCAGTGCCCCGGATCATGCCGTCGAGTGCCGTGAGCGTGCTTTCGCTGATTTTCGGTATCAAAGGTGAATCCTATGACGTTTCTGCTGCCTGCGCCACCAGTGCGTTGGCGATCATGCAGGCTGCGAGACTTATCCGCAGCGGCGAATACGATATGGTCGTAACCGGCGGTGTGGAGCAGCTGGATTGGCAGGATGCGCTTGGATTCTGCGCCTGCCGGGCTCTTTCCACACACTACAATGACTGTCCGGAAAAAGCGAGCCGCCCGTTCGATCGCAACCGTGACGGTTTTGTCCTTTCCAGCGGTGCTGCATATCTGGTGCTTGAGAGCGAACGCAGTGTAAAAGCCCGCGGAGTCCGTCCCATTTGTGAAATTACCGGTATCGGTGCCAACAGTAACGCTGTTGATATGGTTGTGCCCGATGCCGATGCAAGTGCCGCAGTCATGGCCATGGCTCTCAAGAATGCCGGATTGTCCATCAGTGATATCGGTTATATCAATACCCATGGTACTGCAACTCCGATCGGTGATGCGGTCGAGTTGGACGCTATCCGCAAGCTGGTCGGTTCCGGAAAATGTCCGGCGATCAACAGTACCAAAAGTCAGACCGGCCACATGGTCGGTGCCACCGGTGCGGCCGAGGTTATTTTCAGTTCGATAATGCTGGACAAAAACTTTATCTCAAAATCGGTCAATCTGGATGAGCCGGATGAGGCTTTCCTCTGGGCCGATCTGGTGCGGGAATACCGGGAAGGGGTGCGTTTCAATCATGCGCTCTCCAACAGTTTTGCATTCGGCGGTTCCAATGCGTCCATAATCATCAGCCGTTGCGATTAAGTTTGAATTACTGAGAAACCAACAATTTAAGGAAAGATAAAAATGCAGATCCCTGATTCAAAAATTGCCGTGACTATGTACAACCTCCGCGAGCATTGCAAGACCGAAAGCGACTTCGCCTCCACTTTGGAAAAGGTCGCCGGTATGGGGTACAAAGCAATTCAGGTTTCCGGTGTTCCGCTGGCTCCGGAAATCATCCGCAAGCATCTGGATGCTGCCGGACTTTACTGCTGTGCAACTCATGAAAGCCTCGACACCATCTCCGGTGATCCCAAAGTCATCATCGACAAGCTTCAGACCCTGGGATGTGATTTCACCGCTCTGGGTTCTCCCGGAGGCAGTGATTTTGAAGTGACCTCATTGGAAAAAATTTCCGAGCTGGCTGATATGTTCAAGCGTCAGGGCGACATTCTCGGTGAAGCCGGAATCAAACTGGCTTACCACAACCACTCCTTTGAATTCGCTCATGTTTCCGGAAGCCGCAAGACGATGCTGGAAACCTTTCTGGATCTGACCGCCGGTCACAATGTCTACTCCGAACTTGACGTTCACTGGGTCGCCCGCGGCGGCGGCAGTCCGGCTGCCTGGATCAACAAGCTCGCCGGACGTATCAGTGTTATTCACTTCAAGGATTTTGTCATCGTTGACAAGCAGCCGGTTTTCTGTGAGATCGGTGAAGGAAACCTCGATTGGCCTGAAATTCTCAAAGCTTGTGAAGCTACCGGCGTCCGTTGGTATTCCATTGAGCAGGATCGTCCTTTCCCGGGCCGCGATATTTTTGATTCCACCCGGATCTCCATCGACAATCTCCGCAGTTGGGGCGTTAAGTAATTCACCTTGACGCAACAACCTTAATGGAACATCAGATGACTCTTATTGAAAAAATTCAATCCCGCCAACTGAAGCTGGCTGTTATCGGTCTCGGATATGTCGGTCTGCCGTTGGCGGTTGAGTTCGGGAAAGTTTTTGACACCATCGGATTTGATGTCAAAGCTTCCCCTTTGGAGATGCTCCGTGCGGGTAATGACAAC
>JAZRNP010000255.1:0-12448 GCA_045648225.1 Victivallaceae bacterium
TTACGGTTTATGCTCATGTTGAGCGTCAGAGATCCATGTTTGTTGCCGAGGGTGTCGCCACCCGTGTTCAATATCTCTACGCCGCTGGTCTGCAGCTGCACCCGTCGGAAAAACTCGGAGAAACCGACTACACCGAATACGATTATGACCGGTTCCTCTGCGACGGCGTCAGCCACGTCATCGACTATTACGGGCAGAAGGTCCAATTTACCATCACCGATACTTTGAGCGGCGAAGATCTGGCGCAGGATACCAGTGCCGCACTCAATAAATATGTCAACGAGGATACCGATGCCGATATCCAGGAAATGGTAACTCAGGTGAAATCCAGAATATCCGACTACGTCGATTCCAACGATGAAGCGCAGGATGACAGCTGGGAAACTACCGATTACGAAGATGCCAACCAAAAGCCGCTGCCCCGCAATGCAGCGATGATGTTCAGAGAGGAGCTGACCTTTATTCCGGATTTCCTCAAACTATATCCGATGGACAAAGATGGCAGGATGAGCCATATCCGGCTGATACCGCCCTCCGGTTCTCCGGCGACCACCGGCAAACCCTCTCTCTTCACCGCGTCGGCCAGAATGATCCAGAACTACTGCAATATTGAAGAGGAGAAGGTTCCGGAAGTACTCGATGCCCTCAAAGCATGGCGCACCGAGCGCACCTTACTCAGCGATTCACTTGATGAAGAGATGCTGTCCAAACTCAAAAGCGGACTTGCCACTACCGAAAGCGGATTGCTCACTGTAAATATCGAAGCTCCTGAAGAAGAACGCCGTCCGTTTTCCCGGCTGGTATTCAGCTATCCGGCTTTTAAAATCGCCGGTCCGGACAAAGAACTTATTGAGTATCTGGAATGGAATTTTTACTGAAATATCCGGCATTACGCCGCTTCGCCGTGATCTTTGCCGTTTCCGGAATAATTTTCTGCGGCTCTCCTCAAGCCAAGGCTGAACCGGTCAGTATGGTCATTCTGGCTCCGCTGGCATTGAAAGCTGCCAATATGGCCTCTCCCTATGTCATCCAGTGGATGAAAAATTCCGGCAGCCAATTCCTCAATATCGGCCGGGATGTGGTGGATATCATGTGTTTGCCATTGGGAATCATCCAATGTACCCTGGGGGCTCCACTGGGATTTTTCAGCAACGGACTGGGCAATATCGGAGCCGGTTGTGCAGCACCTTTCAAACTGGTCAAAGATGTTCTGCTGCTGCCGCTGGTAATATTCGGCATCGGAGTCGGCAGTTGAGAGCTCAAATCGCCGAACACAATCCTTTGAGATAAAAGGTCTCAGGGACAGAGAGCAGCACCGGGTGATCCGTCGCCTGATTGAATTTACCGACGATTCTGGCATCGACACCGGCATCCAGAGCTGCCGCAGCAGTGATTTTCTGAAAAAGTTCCACATCCATCAACCCGGAGCAGGAAAAATTGAACATCACTCCGCCCGGATTCAGCAACTTGAAACCGAGTCTGGCCAAATCCTGATATCCCCGGCAGCCCCGCATCAGTGAACGCTGGGAATCGATCAGTTTCGGCGGATCAAGGATGACCAGATCGAATTTCTCTCCGGATTTCTCCAACTCCCGCAAAACGGTGAAACCATCGCCCTGCCGGTTTTCAAAATTGCTTTCAAAGCCGTTGAGATGAAGGTTCTTTTCTGCAACTTTCAATGCCGGAAGCGAGGAATCCACATTGAGCACCGATTTTGCACCTGAAGCAAGCGCAACACAACCGAATGCTCCCGTATAGGAAAAGAGATTCAATATCCGCCGCCCGGACGCATAACGGCGCAGAATCCGGCGGGCTTCACGCAAATCAAAATAAAATCCGGTTTTCTGCCCCCGGCGCATATCCACCAGATAAGATAAACCATCCTCCTGAATGGTCAACGTGTCCGGCGGCACAGCACCGCAGAGATGTTCACTGCGTTCCGGCAGCCCCTCTTTTTTGCGGATTGCCGCATCAGAACGGTCAAATACGCCGTCAATGCCATCAACTTCCAGCAAAAGTTTTCCGATCAATTCCCGGTATTTTTCGGTTCCGGCACTTAAAAATTGGGCACAGAGAAACTTCCCGTAACGGTCAACGATCAATCCGGGAAGCTGATCGGATTCGGAATAAATCAGACGACATCCGCCATTTTCATCATCCAGATCCAATGTGCGCCGCAATTCGGCTGCTTTCCGGATCCGGTTCCGGAAAAAGTTTTCGTCGATCGCAACTTCTCCGTCAAAACTCCAGACCCGGCCGCACAATTGGGATTCCGGCGACCATGCCGCCGTAGCGATAACCTTTTTTCCGGCAACAACCGCGATGGGATCGCCCGGAGCGGGATCACCTTCAATGCGTTCAACGGCACCGGAATATATCCACGGGTGACGCCGGAGCAGAGATTTTTCCCGCCCCGGCCGGAGAATCATCCGGGCATAGCTCATTTTTTCAATCCTTTGATCTCAGAAATAAAATCTGACGCAGCCTGAAACTGCCGATAAACTGAAGCAAAACGGACAAATGCCACCTGATCAAGTTCCCGCAGCTCTTCCATGACCCGCTTGCCGATCTCCAGACTGTCAACCTCTTTTTCAAAATCACGCAGCAATCCGGCGGTGATCTTACCGACGATCAGATCAATGTCATCTCCGGAGATATCCCGCTTGTAGCAGGCATTGACAATACCTGAACGCAGTTTATCCCGATTGAATTCCTCTTTGCCGCCATCCCGTTTGACCACTTTCAACTCTTCCGGAATGACACTTTCAAAGGTTGAATAACGCCGTCCGCAAGCCAGACATTCCCGGCGGCGGCGCACTCCGAGTCCATTGCGAACGCTTCTGGAATCGATCACTTTGTCATTGTCACTGTCACATTGAGGGCAACGCATTTATTTCTCCTGACGCAAAAATTCGATTACTGACAACGGAGAAACCACGATCCCTCCGCATGATTTATAATTTTTAAAGTTCTCTGCGGCATACTCAAGAGCACGGCAGAAATCATTCCAGTCCCGGCGGCGGAGCTTGCCGCTGTTCAATGCGGTGTGTTCGGCCAGAGGAATTGCAATCAGCATCGGTTTGTCAGCCTTGTATTTCAGCTCATTTTCGACCTGTTTGACCAGTTGGGTGGCCACATTTCCCCGGTTGATGATCATGACCCGGCCCAACTTACCGAAATCATTGACCGTTCCGCAGCTCAATTTACCGGCGATAGCGTTTTCATGATAAAAATCCTGAACCCCGAGCGTCAACGGCGGCAATCCCGGCAAAGCGGCGATCTCTTTCAAAAACGAGAACATCTGGCGCATCAGCATATCATTATCCCGTCCGATCCCATAGCGATCATCCGCCCAGGCATAAAGCTGCCCCCGGGAACGTTCCACATTGGAATTAGTAAAGGTGTGTGCCCCGGTGACAATGGTCACGCCGGCAAACTTTTTGACATCTTCCGGAAGTTCACGGTTGAAATCGATAACCTTTTGAGCAGCGTCTTTAAGCGTGGGATATTGCCACACCAGCGAACGCAGCAGCTGATTGGTCTGTACCTTGCGGTAAAAATCCCGCTGAAAAAGAACCACTTCTGCAGGGATTCCTGCTTTACCCAATTCCCGGAGCAGAGAAATCATATTTTCATTGAGAGCTTTTTCCGTAGTGATGTAACAGTAGGCCCGGTTGAATTTGTATTTTGCAATACGGGCAACGATCTCCGCCGGAGTATAACGGTTTTCAAAGGCTTCCGGATATATTCCGATGCCACGAACCGGGAATGCCGCAGTGATCTTGCGGAAACGTTCAAGCCGGAGTGCAGCTTCTTTATCATCAGCCAGAGCCGGAGGTGTGGCCAACGGCGTCACATTGCGTGCCGGAGTGGAACATCCGGAGATGGCCAGACTGATAAAAATTCCGGCCGTCAGAAACAGAGCAAATTTTTTCATCACTTATATTTCTCCATTTTACAGATCGATTTCCAATCCGTCAAACGCCACTTCAATGCCGTGCGGATTATAATATTCCTCCAACTGGGCATGGGTTCCATGACCGTTGTGTGAAAAATGATTTACAATATAACGGGTATTGTCATTGACCAATCCGAGTTCGGTCAACCGCTGTCTGGTTTCCAGAACATATTTCCCGCTCATGTGATTGTTGCGGTTGTCAAAGAAACATCCGGTACAATCGTTGAGCACCGTATTCAAGGTGATCTTCATATCAGCCAGAAATTCCCAGTCTTCATCGCAAAAATATCCGGTATCGTTGGCGATCATAAGGTGCTTTTCCCCCCAGCGGATAATATAGATCATCGGCTCTTCGGTATAAACCTGCACCATGTGATTTGCTTTCAACGGATAAACGGTCATATCCACATCGGGCAGTTCAACTGCTTCAAAGGGATAGAGTTCATGGACTTTCATCTGCAGGCAGCTGAAATCCCCGTGAAATCCGATATTTTTACCGGAGTTCCAGGCACTCTGATTGATCTTGCGCACCACTCCGGCTCCGCCGTAAATATTCAGCGTATTATCCGGCGGCACCTTGGAAAAACATTGTTTACGGTAGTTGAAAAGAGTGGTGTCAAAATGATCTTCGTGGCTGTGTGTAACGATGATATGACGCAACTTTTCGCTGTGCAGATGATAGCGCATCTCCTGAACCATGGCATCCGGACCGAAATCCACCCGGACAAATTCTCCGAGCTGATAACTGGTACGCAACCGGAAATCTTTACCACCGTTTTTCCAGGCCGCACGACAGGTATCACAATCGCAGAATATTGCCGGAATACCCTCTGCAGCAGCACTGCCGAGCACAACTATTTTCTGTTCATTCATCGTTTTATCTCATCGATTTTGCTTATGCCCGCAAGGCCTGATCGAGGTCGGCTTTGATATCTTCGACATTTTCAATACCGACAGACAACCGGATCAGATCAGGGCTGACTCCGGCGGCAATCAGTTCGCTGTCACTCAACTGCCGGTGGGTCATGCTGGCCGGATGAAGCACACCGGTACGGACATCGGCAACGTGGACCACAATATTGGCCAGTTTCAATGCATTCATCGCCCGTTCACCGGCAGCTTTGCCGCCCTTGACGCCGAAGCACAAAACACCGGAAGCCATGCCGTTGCGGAAATATTTCTGGACTTTGCCGTATTCCGGGCTGTCGGGCAGACCGGGGTAATTGACCCAGCTGACATTGGGATGATTGCGGAGGAACTTGGCAACTTCGAGAGCATTTTCGCTGTGCCGTTCGATCCGCAATGGCAGGGTTTCGCATCCGAGATGGGACAAAAATGCATTGAAGGGAGCCATCGGGATACCGTAGTCACGCACCAGCTGGACCCGGAGTTTGACTGAGAACGGGGAATCCGGGAAATCCCGGGTGTAAACGGTGCCGTGGTAACTTTCATCCGGTTCAGTAAATTCCGGAAATTTACCGCAGCTCCAGTCGAATCCGCCTTTTTCCACTACGATACCGCCAACGCTGGTGGCGTGACCGTCGATGTATTTGGTCGTGGAATGGGTCACAATGTCAGCACCGAAATCAAAGGGATTGCACAGCACCGGAGTCGGGAAAGTATTGTCCACGATCAACGGCAGATTGTGTGCATGAGCAGCTTTGGCATAGAGTTCAAAATCAGCAACGATCAACGCCGGATTGGCAAGAGATTCGATGAACACCGCCTTGGTGTTGGGGCGGATCGCCGCACAAACTTCATCATAACTGGCATCGGGAGTGACAAAGGTGATCTCAATACCGGCCTTTTTCAGAGTATTGGTAAAGAGCGAAACCGTTCCACCGTACAGACTGGACAATGCCAGCACATGATCGCCGCACCGGGCGATATTGAGCAAGCTGTAAGCACTGGCAGCCTGACCGCTGCTCAAAGCGACGGCGGCGACACCTTTTTCCATAGCGGCGATCTTTTTTTCAAAGCAATCGACGGTGGGGTTGGCGAGACGGGAATAGAAAAATCCGCTTTTTTTCAGGTCAAAAAGATCGGCCACACTCTGGACATCATCATATTTGAATGTGGTGCTCTGACTCAAAGGCAGAATACGGGCTTCGCCGTCCTTGGGTTCATATCCGGCCTGAACAGCGAGAGTTTCAATTTTCCAATTTTTATCCATAATTTGATAGCTCCTGTTTTTATATTATTCAATATCAATTATTCTAACATTGCATTGACCGTTGATGACCGCCTCTTTCATCGCATCAAAGGTACGGCCGAAACGGGCAAATTCTGCGACATCGGGATTGCCGTTTCCTTCCACGGCAGCAATAAAATCCAATACCGTGAATTTTTCCGGAGGCACTCCGGGCAAAAATGCAATTTCATCCTGATCTGTCCGGGTGCGGCAGATGATTTTTTTGACCAGCAATTCATCGAGAGCCTGTTTCAACATGGTCTCCGGCAAATGCAGACCGGCCATCAGCGTCTTTTCACTCAACGCCCCTTGTCCGGCGGTGAAATTGATAAAAATCCGGCGCAGCACCGCCAGCTGATGTTCCCGGCAGAGCCGCAAACTGCGTTCTTTTTCCTCGCCGTTTTCAAAAATTCCGCTGTCCATATTCTGATTGACGAAACTGATCTCGGCACCGAACAGAACGATCTGCCATGACCAATTCATCCATACCAGAAACAACGGCAGAGCAGCAAATCCGCCATAGAGCCGGTTGTAAGAAAAGACCTTTTTCTGCAAAAGCAAAAATCCATCCTGCAGCAGAATGAATGCGACACCGGCAACCAATCCGGCAAAAAGTGCACTTTTGAGCCGGACCCGGGTATTGGGAGCCAACCGGTAAATGACGGCAAAAAGCATACAGATCAGTATGACCGAAAACAATCCGGCGATCTTATCGAGTACCGGAATGGAATCCGCAAACGGCATTATTGCCGACAATTTTCTCAGTCCGTTGCGCATCATCACTCCGGCCGTACCGGTGATGATGAGCAAAAACGGCGTAAAAAGCGTCAACGAAAGACAGTTGCTCAACTTGCGCCACCAATTCCGGCCGGACGGCAGATCCCAGACCGCATTAAATGAACGTTCAATGTTGGTGATCAGCCAGAAAACGGTCCACAATAAAGCTACCACACCGATACCGGCGACGACACCTCCGGATGCCTCTTCCAAAGTCCGTTCAGCGAATTGGCTGATATACTGCAACAGCTCCCGGTGATTGACCGCCCGGCTTTCAATCGCAGACTGCAGATGCTTGTCAAGGGAAAATCCTTTGGCAATACCAAAAAGCAGTGCTGCCAGCGGCACGATAGAAAACAGCGTATAATAGGTCAGCAGCACCGCCCGCTGGGCGTGCCCGGCACTTACATAGCGTTTTCCGGCAATGATGAGCACATCACCGATCCGTTGGAATCCTTTTCTCGACATAATTCACGCTCTCCTTTACAATTTGGATCGTGGAACTTATTTCTGAAGCAAATATTCGATCAGCGCAATATTATTGGCTATAAATTCACGGTTTTCAAATGATTCGACCCGGTGTCCGGGCAAAAAGATGATCTGTTTGCCGCCGAAAGGATTGACACACTCCACACACTGCGGATAGATACCTTCTTCAGTGTTGGTTTCCATCAGAACGGTCATCGGCAGAGTCTGTTCACACTTGATGTAGATCTCATCATTTTCAAGAGTGAATTCCTGCAGTTTTCCGATCAGCGGATGACGGCTCTTGGCAACCGTGGTGGTGAATGTACGCACCGGATGCACCGAACGCTCAACTTCATCCGGATCTCCCGGACGCACCCAGCGGAAACCGCTGATCGCGCGCCACCACTGCCACTGCCAGAAAGCGGCACTGGAACCATGAAGCATCAGCACATTGCCGCCGCGTTCGATATAACGTTTGACTGCGGCTTCAGCACCGCTGCCGGGGTGAGGCTGTGCGCAGGTGGTGCCGATCATATTGAGAATAAGCAGTTCACAATCCTTTTCCCAATCGCCCTTTTCCAGAATATCCCATTCATTTTCGGTAAAAAACGTACGCTCTTTCAAGCTTTCGGGAAACTGACGGAACAGCTGAGCACCGCAATGTTTTTCAAAATGTGAATCACTGAAAAAATAGATCATTTCTCATTCCTTTCCCCACATATCAATTTTCCGTCATGTTCTCTTCTGCCGAATGCTTACGGTTGACCTTTGCTCCGACTCCGCGGAAAACTTTTTTGTATTTGGACTCCCCGGAATCATCATCTGTGACCAAAGCAATATCTCCGTCACGAACTTCATTGTAAGTACGGACCATAATTTCATATTTTTCAGACAAGCTTCCGGCATTGCGGATCTGATCTGCCGCATTATGCAGCGTGAAACCGTGAGCAGGATTCTCAATAACACGGGTGATCAGGAAAAAGGAAACTGTTCCGACAGTCACTCCGAGGGCGACGATCAGAAGTCCGAAAATAATAGAAAATGAGGCCAACAATACCCGCCAATAGTTTTTCTCGGCTTCCGTCAACACCCGTTTGGGATGTTTGCGCTGCCGTTTGTTGATATCGACATCATCTTTGCGTTTTTTCAGGGCTTTTTTGGATTGCTGAGCTTCAACGACCTGCATCGGCAAAGATTCTGCGGCAGCCGGCGTAATCATCTGGATCGGTTCGCCTTCCTTGCGGAGCGACAAAGTACGACCGTCAGTGTCCTCTCCGGTCACGATCGGAGTGGAGAGCTTTTGCCGGTTTTCATATTTTTCCTGCTGAATCGCCTTGGGATCGACTTTGAGTTTAATTTCACCTGCCATATTCATCCCCCCTGATATTAAAATTTCACATTATCGGTGTATATTGTCGGGTCAGCGACACCGGCGGCCAGAAAACCGTTATGCCGCAAATAGCAGCTGTCACATTTGCCGCAGGAGCGTCCCTGCTCATCCGGATTGTAGCAGCTGGTGGTCAAACTGTAATCGACACCGAGAGAAATTCCGAGTTTAATGATCTCTGCCTTGGAAAGCTCCTGCAGCGGAGTGTGGATATTCCATTTCCAATTGTCATCCACTGCACAGGTTCCGAGGCGGGCGGTTTCGGCAAAACTGGTGATAAACTGCTTGCGGCAATCGGGATATCCGGAGTAGTCCACGCTGTTCACTCCGATAAAAATATCGTGAGCATTGAGAACTTCGCCCCAGGCTGTCGCCAGCGACAAAAAGACCAGATTGCGGGCCGGGACATAGGTTACCGGCACTCCGCCGTCACTGTGATCCGGAACATCAATTCCGTTATCGGTCAACGCTGAACCACCCCACTGGGCAAGGTCAAGCTTGAAACAGCGGAACTCCACCGCACCCAGAGCTGAAGCGATCCGGCGGGAGGCTTCGATCTCATTGCGGTGCCGCTGGCCATAATCAAAGCTCAAGGCATAACATTCAAATCCCTCCGCCCTGGCCCGGGCAAGGCAAGTTGCGGAATCCAATCCGCCGCTCAAAAGAACAATTGCACGTTTCATAATTCACACTCCTCTTTTGTCGCCCCACAGCACTTTGTGCATCTGGATCTGCATACGCACCGGCAAACCGCAATCGATCACCCACTGTGCGAGCTGCGCCGGAGCGACCCGATCCCAGACCGGAGAAAAAAGCAGATTTCCGGTTTTTGCCGTCAAATCATATTTCCGGATAACATCGATGGCAAAATCAAAATCCTCCCGGTCGGAGACCACGAACTTGACCTCATCCCGTCCGGTCAGATGGGCATATGCGGCATAACAATTTTTTTCAGCCATTCCGGAACCGGGCAACTTGCAGTCAACGATCCGGCAGCAGCGATTGGAGACAATGGAAAAATCCAGCGAACCATTGGTTTCAATTAAAACATTTTTCCCGGCAGCCAGAAGCTTTTCAGCGAGAAGCGGAGTTTCGGACTGCATCAAAGGTTCTCCGCCGGTAATTTCAACCGTATCACATCCGGCGGCGATAGCTTCGGCGGTCAACTCATCGATGGGACGCATCTCTCCGCCGCCCCAGGCATAGGCGGTATCGCAGTAATTACAGCGCAAATTGCAGCCGGCAAGCCGGATAAAAAAACAGTCTTTCCCGGCATGGGTGGACTCACCCTGCACACTCTTGAAAGTCTCGATTACTTGAAGCATAAAGCAATAAATTATTCCGAATATATCACCCGGCTGGCGGCAGATTCTGCCACACTGACCCGGGCTATCCTGATTCCGCCCTGATTGAGAATAACAGCAAGTTTCCGGTAAATGGTCTGTGCCAGCACTTCGCTGGTCGGATTGATCTCCTGAAATTCCGGCAACTCCGAAAGGTTGCGGTGGTCGAACTTACCGATCACCTCATCGACAGCAGATTTCAACAGTTTGAAATCAAGTGCGATACCGATTTCGTTGAGTTTGTCTGCAACTACTGTCACGGTCACACCATAGTTATGACCATGAAGATTACGGCAATCACCCTCATATCCTTTGAGCTGATGGGCGGCGGCAAAAGAACGGTCTATTTCGATTTCAAACATTTAAAAACTGCTCCTGTAAAATGCTAAAGGCTCCGGGAAACACCTGAATCAGGAGGGGTGGGTGGCCCTGATTGCAGACGTTTCGCCGGAGCGGAAAACATACTTAGCGGTTCGCGCTCTCGAATTTCTTCATGAAATCGACCAGCGCAACGATACCTTCAGCAGGCATGGCGTTGTAGATGCTGGCGCGGCATCCGCCGACCAGACGGTGACCTTTGAGCTGAGTAAGTCCGGCAGCGGTTGCTTCGGAAACAAACTTGGCATCCAGTTCATCGTTGGGAGTGCGGAAAACAACATTCATGCGGGAGCGGTCCAGACCCTTGACCGGGCAGCTGTAGAAGCTGCTTTCGTCGAGGAAATCATAAAGAAGTTTCGCTTTTTCGTTGTTCATCTTTTCGATACCGGCGATACCGCCGTTTTCCTTGATCCAGTCGGTGACCAGAGCGAGGAGGTAGATGGCGAAGGTCGGCGGGGTGTTGAACATGGAGCCTTCGTTGATGTAGGTGGAGTAGCGAAGCATGGTCGGCACCTTGGAATCATCGGTGCGTTCAGCCAGATCCTTGCGCAGGATGACCAGGGCAACACCGGCGGGACCGAGGTTTTTCTGAGCTCCGGCATAGATCATACCGAACTTGGTGGCGTCGAACTGACGGGACATGATGTCGCTGGACATATCACCGATAAGCGGAACACCGGCGGGAGCTTCGGGGAAGTTGTAATACTGGGTACCGGCAATGGTGTTGTTGCTGGTGATGTGCATATAAGCAGCACCCGGAGTCAGCTTCCACTGATCCTGAGTCGGGATGTAGGAATATTTATCTTCGCGGCTGCTGGCGACGACGTTGACGTTACCGAACATCTTGGCTTCTTTGAGAGCCTTGTTGCTCCAGACACCGGTATCGACATAATCGGCGGTTCCGCCGTTGAGGAAGTTCATGGCGAGCATGGCGAACTGCATACTGGCACCGCCCTGGATGAAGAGCACGGCATAATCATCGGTCAGGCCCATGAGTTCCCGGACATTGGCTTCGGCCCGGTCGATCACCGGCTGGAAAAACTTACCGCGGTGAGAAAGTTCAAGGATTCCGCTTCCGCTGCCCTGATAATCAAGAAACTCAGCCTGCGCTTTGCGCATAACGACTTCCGGAAGCATAGCCGGACCGGCAGCAAAATTGTAAATCTTCATTGTACCTCTCCTTAAACTTTCGGTGCTTGCCAACACCATGTTATGTTTGTTCCTATAATATACATCTGCCGCAGGAGATTTTCAAGCGAAAAAAACGGCTTTTTTCAGCAACCGTTGCAAATGGTTCTGCCAGCGCATATTTCCCGGATTTCCGACTTTGATTATTTTTCAATTATTTATCTGTTTGAAATTTGCTATTTGCAATTTTTGGATGTAAATTATAAATTAAACATTTGTTTAACAGCAAAATCATCCGGGGTCACAATGGGAAAAAGCGAAAATGCAGAGAACAGCCGCCAGGCACTTATTGTTGCTGCCGGAGCCCTTTTCGCAGAAAACGGAGTAAGCGGTACCAATGTCCGTTCCATTGCCGCCAAAGCCGGAGTCAATGTAGCTCTGATAAATTATCACTTCGGCAACAAAGACGGTCTGGTCAACGCGGTGATCGACTTCGTACTGGAATCCTACCGCCACTATATGCCCAACGAATTCATCAAAAGCCACCCGGAACTCTGGGAAAGCCGTACCGGCCAGCGCAAAATCGTCGCTTACATGGTGGATCAGGCCTTTGAATTCATCCGGCCTCGCCCTGAAAACCCGTGGATAAACACCTTTATCATGCGCTGTGCAGAGGCCAACGACATCGGACGGCGACGGATCCTCGCCGAAATTCTGATCCCCGGATGCATCCGCTACACCCGTACTTATGTCCGGATCACCGGCAGTACCGATAACCGGAAAGCCCGGTGCTGGGCATTGTCAGTTTTTGCGCCGCC
>JAZRNP010000256.1:0-5488 GCA_045648225.1 Victivallaceae bacterium
ACTCCGGGGGCAACATTGCTGTCCGGAAGTGCGACCTTATTGCCGCATTGCGGACATCCGGTTTCTTTTTCTCCGGCACTGTCACCGACAGAAAAGATTTTTTTGCAACTGCTGCAATACAACTTCATTATATGTCAACTCCAATTAAAAGAAATATTTAACAATAGCGTTACGGCGCAAAATATTTATCTGCAAATTGATCAATTCTGAACGCCGTTTCTCTGTGAGTATTTTTACAATCCGGTCCTGCAGCTGAGCAAATGAAACACTCTTGACTTTGTTGTGTTTCAGCAATTTGAGCCAAACGGTGCCATCTTCAAGTGCGATCGGACCATATACTTTGTTTTCGACCGGATTTTGCAGCTCCCGTGCGAATTCGATGCGCAGTTTTGCCGGTTCCACTGAACCGATCACGCCGCCCCTGGTATCGTTGGTATAACGGGAAACCATTTCGGCAAAGCGTTCCGGTTGATTCTTCAAAGCAGCATCTATTTCGTTGAATGCAGATTGAAAATCGCTTTTTGATTTGTCCAGTTTCAGCATGGCCAGCTCATAGTTTTCGCTGCCGGCAAGTTCATTGCTGTGAGCTTGATAATATTCGTAGATTTCGCGCGGTGTCGGATCACCATCAATGGAGCTCCATTTTTGAACCATGTAGATATAAATCATCCGCTCTTCAAGTTCTTTGCGGAATTGTGCAAAATCGATATTGTTTGCAGCGAGTTTTTTTCTCAAATCATTGCGGGAACGGCATCCCATCCGGATGGCAGCCTGATCAAGTTCGTGTTCAATGATATTGTTTTCAATGCGGTAAGGTGCTTTGTAATATTCTGCGATGACCAACTTCCGGTTGATTATATCATCGACCGCCTGACGGCGGATCTTCCGGATCTCATCCTGCAGATGTTTGCCTGAAAAAGATATGGAGAGCATGATTTCCCGCTGTCCGGAAACCGCCCGCACATCACTTAATGAAATCGCTTCGCCGTTAACGCTTGCCAAAACTGAATTTATTTCAACCGGAGCAGAAAAATCAGACTCTTTTCCACCCGGAGCAGCAGCACACAATGTTCCGACAGATAAAACAGTAAGCAAGATCAAGATTTTTTCTGTCATAATGTCCTCATAATATATAAAACATGATAATATACAACATGTTTTATCAAATTACAAGTTTTTTGAAACTGTCATCAATAATGACAGCACCCTGCCGCAAGATTTTTACCGGTTCAACAGTTGTATCAACCACGGTTGATGCGCAGGCTGAAGCATCCAATTTCCCCCCGTCAAAGAACCAGTCGACCGATCCATGCAGTTGGGAGAGTGCTTCAGTACAGCTGCGGGCATCCGGATTGCCGGAACTGTTTGCGCTGGTTTGAGCCAGTGGTTCATTCAGTTCGGCAAGAATAGCCAGCAGCAACGGATGATCCGGCACCCGGTATCCCTGAGTATCTCCGGAAACCGTCCGGGAAATGAGAGTGATGGCACCGGGAGTATAACGTTCAAGCATTTGTGCAGCCGGATTATTGATGATCACGCCGTGCTTTTCCAACATGGCTCTGCCGGAAACGAACCAGCCGATAACTTTGGAAGCCGGACGTTGTTTCAATTCAAATATACGGGCACAGGCAACCTCATCCTGCGCCCGGCAAACCAAACCGTACACAGTTTCAGTCGGAACCAGTATTACAGCTCCGGGATTACGCAGAATTTTCGCAGCCGCAAGGGCCGCTTCGGCAATACTCATTATCAAAAACTCTTATTCTTCTTCGCAGTTGATGCTGATCCGTTCACCGATGTAGCAGCAAACGGCAGTCAGCAGCGCAGAAGCAAATCCGTAAACCGCTCCGCAGGTTATGGCCCGGTCAAAGCGGTCGCTGTCCATGAGTTCAACAAAACTCATATTGCTGCCGCAGCTGGCGATAAAGGTGTAGCCCAGCCAGATGGAGGTTCCTACCAGCATGGTTGCCCAGGCGACCTGCTTGCCGGCCCTGGGGACATAAAGAGCCATGACCACCGGGATGAAAACCACCACCAGTTGAGAAATCCAGCTGTTGATCATCAAAGCGTAAATACTTTCCACATTGAGTGCAAAATAAAGTGCAATGACCGTAAACAATACGGTGGTGATCCGGGTGGTGTTGAGCATATGCCGCTTCATGAATCCGGGAGCCAGAGGTTCAAGGACATTATTGCACATCAGCGAAGCTCCTGCTAAAAGCGAACTGTCAGCACTGCTCATGATCGCCGCAACCAGCGCAGAGAGGAAAATAGTCAGGAGTATCGGATGAATATTTCCCAGCACGATCACCGCCATCCGCGGCAGAACCTGATTTTCCAGATCTCCGCCCATGGCTGATTCCGGAATTCCGTTGTTGGCAAAAACGACCCGGGCACAGAAACCGATGATGATCGGGATCAAACCGATAAGCATATAGAAAAATCCGGACATGATCGAACTTGACACCGCAATACGGTCATCTTTGCTCGCCAGAGAACGCTGGATCAGATCCTGACCGACCATGCATCCGAGTCCCATAACGATCCAGCTGCCGATGTAGTAGACCACATCATTGAAATTGGAAATATTCTGCGGCAGCAAAGTAAGATCCGAGGGGGTCAGGGTTTTCAGCAGAGCGTCTGAACCTCCGGCCAGATTTACGGCTCCGGGCATGATGAAAATCAACCCGAGGATCATGATCGCCACTTGAACCACATCGGTAAGGGTAACGGCCCACATGCCGCCGGCGCAGGTATAAAGCAATACCACCGCAGCTCCGATCCAGGTGCCGGTACTGACGCTCATCCCGGTCAACATATTAAGGATGGTCCCCAGGCCTTTCAACTGAGCTCCCAGCCATCCGACATAAACCGGGATCATCCAGAGCGAGGCGTAGACCCCTGCCCCGGTGCCATAACGCCGGCTGATGATATCAGTTACGGTCATGCAGCCTTTTTTGCGCAAAAGTCCGACGATAAAAATACCGGCAAAGATCAAACTCAAAGCTGCTCCAAAGGGATCGGCGAGTACGCCGGAAAGACCATCTTTGTAAACCGTTGCCGCAACACCCATGCTGGAACCGGCTCCGAACCAGGTCGCCAACAGAGTTGCAGTTGCCATCCAAAGCGGCAATCGCCGTCCGGCAACCAGAAAATCATTCATCCCTTTTACCTTGCGGCTGGCCCACCATCCTATAAAAAGCATGACAGCGCAATAGATAGCCATGCCGCTCCACAGGATTATCTTGGTTTTTTCAGACAAATCAACAAATCCACTGCCGGATGCAAAAAGAATATTCATTGATGTCGAACCTTTCACGGTTGTTATTTTTCAGTTTAAACAGTTTTTAAATATAATTCGATTGCCTGAAAATACAAATCATATTCTGCTGTTTTTTTGATAAAATTCAGCGGTTTTTTGCAAATCGCTGACGCAATGCGGCTTTGCATTCCTGCAATTTCGGACAGGACGGATGCTGTTTGTAGAAGCAGTCCAACGGATAACAACCGGAAACCAGTCCGTGCCGGGGAGCCGTGGTGCAATCACCGAAAGTGCGGCAGATGCGTTTTACATCCAGCGGGTTTCCGGCCAGCGTGTCCGCCGGAATATCCGGATAGGAGAGCACCAGGCGACCATATCCGGCAAAATCAGCATGGCCGTCACGGATGAATTTCTGCATTACCGGAACAAAGTATTCCTGCAGACAGGTGCATCCGGAGGTGATGAAACGCAATTTGCTGCCGGCAAAACGGGCTTTGAGTTCTTTGACGGCATTCAGCTGTCTGGCGGCACCGATAATCGGTTCTTCCGGAGGCAGATAACCATCGGAAACCGGATAGTAAGCCGGACGCTGGAAATGGGGATTGTAATACGGACTGCAGGCGGTAGTGCAAAGCAGTTCAATGCCGTAGGACTGAGCCATTTCCAGAAGTTTGACCGTTTCGGTCAGATCGTAACCGAGACCGGTTCCATCTCCACCGAAGGCGTAATGATAATTTCCAACTCCGATACCGTTGCGTTCCATTGGGATACCGACATGACCGGGGCCGGGTTCAAAGGGCAGACAGTCAAACAGTGACAGGCGGAAAGCCACTTCGATTTCCGGGACTTCGGTCCGGATACGTTCCACGATCTCCCGGAAAAAGCGAGTGCGGTTTTCGAAATCTCCGCCGAATTTTCCCGGACGGTCAAAGGCACTCAAAAACTCATGTCCGAGATAACCGTGGGCCATTTTGATATCAACGAAGTCAAATCCGGCTTTTGCGGCAAGGCGGGCAGATTCAACGAAGCATCCGATGATGCGTTCCACTTCGGCATCGCTTACCACATTGTCGCTGGAACAATGGAATTTTTCATCGAGCAGCGGATGGGCATAGGCGGTTACGGATTCCAATTTGGCATCATCATTGGGGTGGCTGAACCGTCCGGAGTGAGTCAGCTGCAATCCGATGTAAAGATCGTCGGCAGTGCCGAATTTTGCAGCATGAGCGTTGACCATGTCATTGTAAAGTTTTTGAAAATTTCCAAGATTATCTTTGGTCAGCATCATCTGGCGGGTATTGCTTTTTCCGGTGTGGGTCACGGCACAGGCTTCACATCCGAAGAGCAATTTCGCTCCGGAACAGGCAAAGTTGAGCCAGCGGCGGCGGGTCAATTCACTGGGTGAACCGTCGGGGAGACAATCCCAGCCTTCCATCGGCAAGATGCACCAGCGGTTACCGATGCGGTGTCCGTAACAGACACACTCCTGAGCCAAAGGCGAATTATCGGAACTGCTCAAAATGGCATCATCCAGATCAAGGTCAAGTTTGAGATCATTATGCAAATGATTCCGGAATGAATCAGCCGTTTTAAACGAGGGGATACGGGGATAGTCAGCCATTTTTATTTATACTCCTGAATATTTTTCTTGTATACAGCTTTGGAACGATATTCCGCCCAGACGTTTTCAAACCATCCGTCAGTTTCCGGAACCGGACGGCAAGGGACCCAGCGGTGCCGGAATTCGCCGTCGGCAAATGTCGTTTCCAGGATCTGCTTGCGGAACTCCGGATTTTCCGGAACGATATTGCCGTTGTCATCCAATTCGGCAGCAGAGCCGCGGGAACCGGCTCCGGAACGCAACTGATAGAGAATTGCGGAAAGATAACCGATATGAGCAAATGCCAGCTGCCGATTCAACAATGCCTGAGAACCGTACTTTGCCGGATACCCCTGCTCTTCAATTTCCTTATACAGCTTTTGGGCATCCCGCAATGCTGATTCCAATTGTCCGGCATTGCGCAAATGACCGGCAAAAAGGGTCATGCGCTGCTGGAAATCCCGGCGGTCGGCATGAACATCCCGACTTCCGGAAAGGAATTTTTGCAGATGAGATTTGACTTTTGCGGCTTCTTCTTTGGCACGATCAATGTCAAAGGTGAATCCATCGCATTCTGCAGCAATGAATTCAGCGCAGCGGAAGGCACCGACCTGTCCGGCATTGAG
>JAZRNP010000257.1:0-6666 GCA_045648225.1 Victivallaceae bacterium
CAGTCCAGCATGAACGGTATCCGTCCGATTATTGAAAAAATTCAGAGGGATGCCACCTTGCAGGCTTTGGAGGCCACAGAAGATTTCAAGACGCTTTACAAATGGAGCCCCATGCTCAAAAAGCAGATCGCTTCCATGAAAGTTCAGCTCTACTTTCAGCTTAAAGACAATAAAATGGTCGATGAATTGCTCCCGCAGGCGATTATGCTTGATCCCCAGACTGTTGCGGTGAAAATGGTTCGGATGTACCGCAAAGATGATGCAGGTCTGGATAAATTTTACAAACGCACCATCCGCCGTTTCCGGGGCGATACCCGGGCTTTCCTCGCTTGCGTTTACGCTTGGATGAAGTTGAAAAAAGATGATTCCAAAACTGCATTGGACGCTCTGCTCAATGCCCGTAAATTGAGTGATCATCAGGTTTTGCTCGACAATATCGAACACCTTGCCAATGGTAAGGTCAAACATTTCAGCAACTCCGGATTCAACGAAATGTGGTATGCTCTGATGCTGGAAGAACCCAAAATGAAACCCCAGCGTCGCGGCGGACGGATGTTCTGATTTTTTCAGGAGAGAACGGCAGGAGAATCACGGCGTGAACCGTCTCAAAAAATTTTTTGCTCCGGTCGCCGATATGTTGATTTTTATCGGCGCAGTAGTGATGGCTCTGCCGGAAATTTTCCGTGGGCGCAACCGGAGGTGGCGGGAATTTTTTTACTACTTCGATCTGTGCGGTTGTCAATCACTGCTGATCGTGTTGCTGATCTGCTATTTGATGGGAGTTGTACTCGGTATTCAGGGTGCGATCCAGATGAGCAAGGTCGGTACGGAAATATTTCTGGTCGATCTGATCGGTTTCTCCATCCTTAAAGAATTGGGACCGCTGATGGTGGCGATCATCGCTACCGGACGGGCCGGTTCTGCCTTCGCCGCCGAAATCGGCACGATGAAAGTCAACGAAGAGTTGAGCGCGCTGAAAACTCTCGGCATCTCTCCGGAGGCTTATCTTGTTATTCCCAAACTCGGTGCAATGCTTCTGGCTATGCCGCTGCTGAGCGTGTGCGGTGATGCTGCCGGTATCGCAGGAGGTATGACTGTCGGTGTAAGTGTTTCCGGTATTCCGGCTGCCGCCTACTGGACAAGGACGATCGATGTGCTCAATATTACGACCATGCTGGTCGGATTGTCCAAAAGTCTGGTCTATGCGGTGCTGATCACATTGTCCGGCTGTTATTGCGGTTTTTCCGGCAGCGGTGATGCGCAGGGTGTTGGCCGGAGTGCCACTCAAGCGGTGGTGATGTCGATATTTCTGGTCGTTATTTCCGATGCGGTGATGACGGTGCTTTTTTCGCTGGCGGGGTTGTGAGATGAGTGCAGAAACCATGGTTGAAGTCCGCAATCTCACCATCGGATACGGTGAGCGGATCGTGATGGAAGATCTCAATTTCAAGATATCAGCCGGTGAAATCGTCTGTATTATGGGTGGATCCGGATGCGGCAAAAGTACTCTGCTGAAACATCTCATCGGGTTGTATGAGCCGATGAAAGGAGACATTCTGATTCGCAACCGGAGTATTGTTTCGGCCGATGAAAAAGAGAAAAAGGCGATTATGCGCAGTTTCGGAGTGACCTATCAGGGGGGAGCTCTTTTCGGTTCCATGACGGTTGCTGAAAATGTCGAACTGCCGCTGAGAGAATATACGGATCTGCCGCTTGCTGAACGCATGGAAATCGCCAGGAAAAAACTTGAACTGGTCGGACTTGCCGGTTTCGGTGACTATATGCCGTCAGAGCTTTCCGGAGGTATGCGCAAGCGGGCCGGTCTTGCCCGGGCGTTGGCTCTGGAACCGGATCTGCTGTTTTTTGATGAACCATCCGCCGGTCTGGATCCTTTGAGTTCCGCCGATTTGGATCGGCTCATTTTGAGTTTGCGCGATGAATTCGGTGCGACTGTGGTTATCATCACCCATGAATTGGACAGTATCTTTGCCATCGGTGACCGGGGATTGATGCTGGATAAAGCCCGGCGAACCATCGTTGCTGACGGCAGCCCGGAAGTTTTGGCAAAAGAATCTGAAGACCCCTGGGTGAGAAATTTCCTGAACCGGGGCGGTTTCGGACATAAACGAGTTTGAAAAGAGGAGTATATATTGTAATGAATGAACTTAAAAGCCGCTTGCGTGCCGGAATTTTTGTGGCACTTGCATTGTTGTTGTTTCTGCTGATGCTCTTTTATTTCGGACTTTCGCAGGTGTTTGTTCGCAAAACATTGGTATCCAGCTGTTTCGCAGAGTCGGTGCAGGGGTTGAGCGTCGGCTCGGATGTTAAATATCAGGGGGTGAAGGTCGGTTCGGTCCGTAAGATCACCATTCTGGCCAAAGAAAAGCTGATTCAGGTCGATATGGCTGTCGAATTGGACCATTTTCATAATATCGGTGATCTGGATGACCTTGAAGAGAGCGAAGCAAGTTTCCGGAAATTTATCGAGGATGATGTCCAGCACGGTTTGCGCTGCCGTCTGGAATTCGCCGGCATCACCGGTATGAAATATGTGAGTTTCGATTACTACGCCAAGCCGGAATCTCCGGTCGCAGTGGCTCCGGTGGAGATCAGGGAAACCGGTGCGATCTACATTCCTTCCACCTCTTCGCCGTTTAAAGATATCATGGTGGCGATGACCCGTTCGCTGGATCGTTTGTCTAAGGTCAATTTTGAGGGTATCTTTGACGAGGTCGAAGTAGTTTTGAAGGAGTTGAATTCAACTCTTTCGGCACCGGAGATCAAAGTCACCATGCAGAATGTGGAAAAAATCTCCGCTCATCTGGAAAGCACCTCCCAGTCCATCAACCGGGTGCTGAGTGAAAAGCGCATGGATGAAGTGGTCAGTAAAGTTGATAAAAATTTGAACGATGTCGGCGAGCTGGTTCAGAAAATTTCCCGGATCTCCAGCGAAATGAAGCTTCCGGAAACCAGTGCTGAAGTCAGGGATATGGCCAATATGGTCACCGAAACCCGGCAGGAACTTTCTGCAACGGTGATCAAGCTTAATGATATGATTGAAGCCATACGCAAAATGTGTGAAATCATCTCCTCTCATCCCGGTTTCCTGATCGGTAACGGAGTTAAAAGCGAGTGACTGTCAATGGATATGGATTTTGAAAACAAGGTGGCTCTGCTCACCGAACAGGAAACTGCATACAGTGCAGATGCCTACCGTTTTGTTGCGGAAGCTGTAAATTATACGGTCAGCAAACTGCCGTCACACCGGCACGTTACTGCTCTTGAGCTGCTCAAAGGTGCCCGGGAACTGGCGATAAAAGAGTACGGGGCTGTAGCTCATGCCGTGCTGCAGGAATTCGGATTGAAAACCGCTTCGGACGTGGGTAAAGTTGTCTATCTGCTGATTTCAGTAAATCTGCTTTCCTCCTCCGAAGATGATTCTCCGGAAGATTTTGATATTGACTTTGAACCGGTCCCGGCACTCAAAGACAGCGGATGCGGTTCGGTGGATAAGCTGCTTTGCACGATAGATTGATTGGACGCAAAATTATGGATTTTCTTAAAAATACCGCAAGCTTTGAATTGCCCAACGGATTCAGAGGATATTTTCTGCACCGGAACGGGCCGGGGGTGGAGATGCAGATCCATGTTGCCACCGGCAGTATCCATGAGGGCAATTTTCTGGGACATGGACTTTCGCATTTTCTTGAACATATGCTGTTTCAGGGGTGTCAGGGATATCCGGGCCACGCTGTAGCAGATACCGTGACCGCTCTGGGCGGTGATCTGAATGCTTATACCGGATGCGACCGCACCTGTTACCGGATGACTTTACCCCGGGAATCGTGGCAGCAGGGAATCGATATGCTTTCGTCAATGGTGCGTTTCCCGGAGCTCCCCGAAGAGCGTTTCATCCGGGAAAAAGAGGTCATTTTGCGGGAGTGTGAGCGTTCGATGGACAATGTTTCCAACCGGATGCTGGAGAAATTTCTGCGTACGATGTTTCTTTCGCATCCTCTGCGCCATCCGGTGATCGGCTACCGGGAATTGATTTCGCAGGTCACGAGGGATATGGCATGGGAATACCACCAATCACGTTATACTCCGGACCGTTCATTTGCGGTCATCGTCGGCAATGCCGATGTTGAAGAGGTAATGAAATATATTCAGGATAAATTCGGTTCGTGGGAGAGAAAGAATCTTGAAGATTTCGTGCTCCCGCAGGAAACGGTTCCCTCCGGCGGCAGAGAGGCGGAATTGATTTACAACGATCCGTTGACCCGTCTGATGTGGGGCGTTCAGGCCCCTGAATTCGGTTCACCGCTGCTGCCGGCTGCCGATGTGCTGTTCGGCATGATCGGTACCGGGGAAGGGGCGATCCTCAATTCGGAATTGGTCATCAATCGCCGTCTGGCACTCAATGCCCGCAGTTTCTGTTTCCCTCTGGGGAACCATTCGCTTGCCGGAGTGAGTGTGGAAACCGAACCGCGTAATTTGAAGCGGGCCGAAAAAGAGCTGGCAAAAATTCTGGAAGAGTGCGCTGCAGGCAAAATCAGTGCCGCCCGGATGAAACGGGAAAAAGGTCAGCAGTACGCCGACCGCTTGCGGGGACTCCGCAATTTGCTCAATGTTGCCGCCGAAATCGCTGAAGGCGTTTATCATGCCGGTGATCCCGGTGCCGGAGACCGTTTTGTGGAACAGCTCCTGGCGGTGGATGTTGACACGCTAAAAGATACTGCCGCCATGATGCTGGGCAGTGACCGCTGGATAAAGGTTCGCCAACTGCCGGAGAGCAAAAGTTCAAGCGTGGTGAATTTTACGGCAAAACCGCAAATTATCTCCCGGGATCTTGCCAATGGTATTCCGCTGATAATTGCTCCGGATAAATCGCTTCCGTTGTGCTGTATGAGTTTGATTCTGCCGGGTGGGACGATTTATGAATCTCCGGGCAAAGCGGGGATTTCCCAGCTTTGTGCGTCGCTTATCTGTTCGGAAACGGATTCGCTGAATGAAACCGCAGTGCTGAAAAAACTTGACGAATTGTGCATCGACATCGATGTTTCTTCCGGAAGCAATTCTCTGATGATGGATATCAGCGTTCCCAAGCGGAAATTTGCTGCGGCATTGGATTTCATCGCAACTCTTCTTGCCGAAGCAAAGTTTGCGCAGGAGGTCTTTGAGCGGGAACGCCACTATCTTTTGGAGCAGTTGAAAGTCCGGCACAATCATCCGGTGCGTGCCGCTTTTGACCGGGCCGGAGCCATTTTGTATGGTTCTCATCCCTACGCCGCCGGAACGGTCGGAAAAGCTGAAGATCTGCAGACGCTCACTCTGGATGAAGTCAGAGAATTTTATCACAATCTCTGGGATGTGAAAAAAATCGCTATCGGTATCGGAGGGGATTGCAGTGAAAATGAAGCGGTCACGCTTGCGGAACGGTTCTTTGCCAAACTGGAGCTGCGCTCCGGTTGCTCCGGAATTCTCCCTGACAAGCCGGTTTTCCCCGGAAGCGTACAGCGTGAAAGTTTCTCTTTGAAGCGGGAGCAGACCGTTGCTCTCCGGGAAATTCCCGGTGCCGCTCTGGATGATATTGATACGGTCAATGCCTTGGAAATATTGTCTTCAATGGAAAACGGACTGGGCTCCAAACTCTTTAAGGTCGTCCGTGAGGATAATGCGTTGAGCTATTCGGTCGGCATGACTTTTTCCAGCGGATTCCATACCGGGATGGTGAGCTTTTATGCCATGACTACGCCCGGGGCAGGGGAGCAGGTTTTGGAGCTCTTTGAAGCGGAAGCGGCCCGGCTCGCCGGAGGTGATTTCAGCAATGAAGAGTTTGAAGCCGCCCGCCGCAGTGCGGCATTTGATTGCGAATTGCACTTCAATAAACCTGAAACGCTGCTGCGGACCGCTCTGCTGGATCACTATTATGGTTTTGATGCGGCAAAATGTCTGGAAAAAAGTGCGATTTTGCGCAACTATCCCAGAGAGAAATTTGCTGCCGCATTGAAAAAGCTCTTTACTGATCCCGCCGGATGTTCCGTTTTGGTTTATCCGGAAAAATAAGTTCCAGCCAACTCCGCTTTTTTCAGCGGCAAAACACCCCGCTTTTTTTGAAAAAGGATGGGGGGTTGGGGGAAGGAAAAAACTTTTTTTCACGGGAAAAAAAGTTTTTTCCTTCCCCCAAATTCAATCATCTCCCGAAGGGAATAAAGAAGATGTAGCCGGAAGTTTTGCCGTCGATGACGGATTTCTGGTAAATGCGTCCGAGGAAACTGGTTTTGCTATTGTTTCCATCTTTCTGGATGGAGATAAAGGGGAAGATCAGTTTTTCCATACGGTTGCCGTCGGTGCGGTTGCGATAGAGGAAATGGAGAAAGTGGGAGGAAACTTTAGTTCCATCCTTTTCGCCGCCTGCCATATTGAGGAAAATGCGCCACTTCCAGTCGCCGTTGTAGTAGTTTTCCTTGCGGAAAAAGAGTCCGTTGCCGAGGTCGGATTTTTCCCGGACTTCGGTGGTCTGAGCGTAAAGGTTTTCCTGCGTTTGATCAAGCTGCTTTTTGTCCGCCCAGTTGGAAACGTCAAATTTGAAGTTGACCTGTTTTGATTTTTCTCTGGCTTTTTCGATATTCTTTTTGAAATCAGCCCACGATTTGTCGATTTTGG
>JAZRNP010000258.1:0-2909 GCA_045648225.1 Victivallaceae bacterium
CATTGCCTTTGAATCAGAAGAAAAATCTATTGCTTTTGAACACTATCTCAAATCCGGCAGCGGTCACGCTTTCGCCAAGCGGCATTTCTGATAGATTTTTATTTACAAGTATTACTTTTGTCGAAATTTATCGAAAATCTGTAATCCGCCGTTGTAAACCTTTGCAGGATATGGTATATTACCAATGAGACGGTTGACTTGATATGGAAAAATGAATATGAAAAATAAACCTTTAAAACACTATAAGCGAAAAAAGTTCTTTTACCGTTTCTTTATGCGGAAATCACCCCGCTCCGGTGCGATGTTCGGACTGGCGTGGATGAGTATGGTTGTCACTCTTCTGCCCTTTGTATTGTTTGTAATACTTTCCTTTTTCGGCGGACTTCAACACGGTTGGAAAATTATTGCCATTACTCTATCTTTATTGCTGTTGACTGCCCCTTTTTATATTTACGGATTTTTGCTTTGTGCGTTCGGTATCAGCAGGATTTACAGAAGCGTTACAAAATGCAAGGCTGTCGGCTCTCTTGCCGGAGCTTTAGGAGCCTGGTTTCTGCCGCTTCTCGGAGTTATTTTGCTTCCGGTTCTGATTTGTAAAAAGAAGTTTTTCGCTCTCCTGCTTGCAATCTGCGGAACCGCTTTTTATGTATTGAGTTATCTTAAATATTTCAATATTCTTTCCTCCGTGTTTCTGGGAACGATCTGTTATTTGGCAGCATTGGCATTTTGCGAAGAAAAAAACAGATTTTCGTGGAAGTTTATGATCCCCCTTTGTATAGCCATATCTTCCCATCTTTTTTTGATGGGTTATCATGTAAAACTTGAGTATGATGTGAAAGATTACCGCAATCAACTTTCGCAAATAATTGGACGTTCAGTGGAGATCGAAGACTTCTGGCGTCGGAATGCGCAAGGCTTCCCCCTTGACCGTGAGCCTTTGAAGGCCTTAATTGCCAATTCTCCGCAAAATTCTTTCGATGAATTTGAATTCAAAGATGCCCCGACTGCACAAAAGAAGTTGTTGGAATACAATAAAAAATATCCGGTATTCGTAAAGGCGATCCATGATTTTCTGCAGTTGCCGGTCTCCCATGTGGCGCATAAAAAACCGGAAGGCGAAATGCTGTACAGTGTGTTGCTGTCTGAACTGACACCATTCCGGGAATCTGCCCATTATCTGGCAATGAAAATCGCCGCTGATCCCGGCAATAAGCCGCAGGTAAAAAAGTGTAACAGCGAGCTGGTCAAATTGAGGAACTGGCCGCTGCAAAACGATTCTTACATCTCTTATCTGGTGGCGATCGCAATTGAAGCTATCCGGCTGAATGCTCTCTCAACAGTCCTGAGCAGCGGCGAGTTCTCACAGCCGGAATTTGTTGCACTAATTGGAGATCCGGTGGATTGGCACAAGTATCAGCGATATGCTTACGGAAGCGAAGCCACGGCTTTCAAAAGCTGCTTTGATTATCTGCAAATTTACGCCTTACTGCAGACGGAGAATAAAAAAATCAATTCATTGAAAAAATATATGCCTTTATTTATGAAGGTCCACTTTCTGAGGGATTACCGTTTTGCATTACAAACTTTTATCAAAGCCTGTACTGTCCCGGCAAATTTATCCGGTCTTGAACAGGCGCAACTTGCCTTAGTCGATGATAACGAAATAAAACGCAATTCATATTTGCTGTCGGGAATGTGTACGCCGGCATTGGGACAAGGGTATATCAGGAGTGCGCAAATCACAGACGCCCGCCAGATGGCACTCATAGCCGCTCGTGTTATGGAATATCGCAAACAACACGGAAAACTCCCGGAAGATCTCTCTTTTCTCCCCCAGATACCGCTGGCAAAACGGGATCACAAACCTTTGATGGTTGAAAAAACAAAAGACGGTTTCCGGATTTTCAGCCACACCGATAAAGGCAAAAAGCCCGATGAAAAAGATACCCGTTTTTCCTATCGGGTACGGTTGGATGGTAAAAAATGAAAATCTTTGACAAATACTTTCAACCATACGCTGAGTATTGTTTGCGGACAACTTTTTCGGAAGAGGAATTGAAAGAAGCTCTTGCCCAAGAATGTCCGGCGACATCGGATATTCTGTCATGGAAAGCTATTAAAGCCGCCATAGGTTTGAGCAAAACAATCGTCTTTTCCTGCGATCCGGATGATCCGCTGCATCTGCATCCGATCAAAGCATACCGCAACACTTCCAGAGGAGATCTGTTCATCCGGTGTGAAAAAGCAGCAGGAGAAGAAACGATTTTGCATATTTCAATCGCTCAAAGCGGAAAATACAAATACCTGTTGTACGCTATTGGCATCTTTGCCCTGTTCTGGGGAGTTGCCGCCTCGTTTGTCATTTGGTGGGGAATATTCCTTTCTGTGATTTTTATCGGATTCTTATTCATCGTTTTAGAGTGTTGCCGAGCTATGGCGATGGATGAAGTTCCGCAAATCCGGCAAGACTTTGAAATCCTGTTGAGAACCTTGGAAAGGAAAAGTCATTAGCCATATTACGGCTGTGGGGTTCCGGCAGAGAATTTACAAAACGTCACTTCTGAAACCTGTAATCCGACCCGCTTGAAATGAGTCAAAACCTATAAAATCGCCGTTTTCTATAACTTTTACAGATTCAGAGAGGAACTTGAATGCGCTCTCAAATCCCCCTCAAGCACAAAGTTGAGTTTACTTAACTCTATACATACTGCGCCGCTTCAGAAAAGCTGAACCATAAAAAATAGCATTTTCGTCAAAAAAGCACTTGCACAATTCAAAATTCATGCTATATTATAGAACATACACCCGGGGCAGTAGCTCAGTTGGCTAGAGCATCACACTGGCAGTGTGAGGGTCGAGAGTTCGAGTCTCTTCTGCTCCACCATCCTTCGCTAAAGCTACGGATGGCA
>JAZRNP010000259.1:0-2462 GCA_045648225.1 Victivallaceae bacterium
GGACAGCGCAATATATTTTTATCGCCTTCAAGATACACTTCAATCAAATCATACCAGCGGCGATTTGCTGAGCTGTAAACCGAAGGCGTATAACCATAGTCAGATCCATAACTCAAAAAGCCTGTCGCCAGCTGTTTAAGGTTGGCAACACATACAGTTGAGTCCGCACGGCGGCGTGAAGCCGACAACGCCGGCAGCAGCATCGCCGCTAAAATGGCGATGATGGCGATGACAACGAATGAAACTTGTTAAATTAGGGTTTTGGTGCTATATTATGGTGAAATGAAAAACTAAATTTGGAGGAAAATTTATGAAAGCTCTGATTTATGCCCGTCAAAGCAGTGGTAAAGATGATCTGTCTGAATCAGTAGAAGCTCAGATTGCAAACTGCCAGAACCTTGCAGAAAAAGAAAAATTGGATGTCATCGGAATTTTTCGGGATCTCAACACCAGCGGGGAAACTTATCCTATCGGTGCGGAAGAAATCGCGAGAGTCGATTCTGCCTATAAAGACTGGATCGCTAATCAATCTACAAAGAAAGTTTTCAGAACCGGTTTGGGCGAAGCTTTACTGCACCTGGATGAAATTGATGTTATCCTTGTCAATGAACTCACCCGTCTTTATCGTCCGATCAATGGAAGTTTCCTTGAAGGACACATCAATCATCTGCTCCGGGAGCATAATGTTAAAGTTTTGCAAGTACAAGGCGGCAGCATTGATCTTTCCAAATTCGATCAGCAGCTTATCACTTCCATTAAAAATCAAATCCTCTATGATGACCTTCAAAAGAAACGGCAAAACAGTATCAATGCTTTCCGCATCAAACGGGACAGTGGGAAACTTTGTTGCGGCTCGCATATTTTTGGTATCCGGTATTTGGGCAATGATCAGTTGGAAGTCCGTCCGGAATGTGTGGAAATTATCAGATTTATTTACGACAGCATTTGTGAACATCGTTCCTATATATCTATAATAAAGGACTGCAACGAGCGTTTCGGTTCAGAAATGTTCTTCTATGAAAGCAGTATATACAGTATTGCGAAACAACCGCTTTACGCCGGATATCAATATAATACGGATGGTGAATTGATTAAAAATATACAGATCTCCGGACAGGAGATTGTTTCGTTTGACCAATGGCAGAAGGTTCAGGAAATTATCAGTGTAAAACGCAGGGAACATTACCGGAGAGATAAAAAACACTGGCTTCCGGTTTCCGGCAGACTCTTTTGCGGAGAGTGCGGCAGTAAACTTATCTGCAAACTGGATTCCGGTAAAGTTTATTATGGCTGCAACAAAAAGAATCTTTCCCGCAGTCATGCGTCGTGCAGCAACAGCCGTATCCGCTTTGAAACCGGTGCAAGAGGAAATCCAACATTATATGATGCAATATACCCGCTGCTTTCTATTGCATTGATTGAGCGTTACCGCAAAGCAGCAGAAATGCTCAAGGGAAAACAGGAACTTGCCAAATATGAAGTCGAGCTGGAAAATCTCAACAGTAAAGAACGGAAACTGTTTAATATGTTTACCGAAGGTATTGTAACAGAAGAACAGATCCGAAATATGCTTATTGACCATAAACTGAAGAAAGAAGAGATTTCCAAGAAAATTCTGACTCTCAAAATGACAGAAGTTTCTGAAGAATCAATGGAAGAGTTGGGAAACAGTATCCTTTCGCAACTTTTTAATGACCTTGCATCCAAAAATCTTTCCCATGGTCTGTATGAATCCTTACTGGTTGAAGCGGATATTACAGCGACTATATTCCGGGATCGGGTAGAATTTCATACAAAATATGGAGATGTTACAGTTCCCCGGATGTGGATTTCAAACCGTCCGTGGATGCCGTCATGGGAAATTGAACTGCGGAATAAAGGAACCGAAGAGGACTCTGACATTTATATTAATGAAAAAACAAAGATTACTGTAACTTACAAGACAGGAACAAAAGCTGTTCTTGCCAAGTTCGGACAGCTGAAAATCAAGAGCGTTTAACATCATAATCTGCTGCTGTAAATATTGTTTCATCGTAGATTTCTCCGATACAATGATCAATTTGATCTCCGGTGGCAGTTATAACAAATACCCGTTTCCCTGATTTTAGTGCATGAGTTGCTGTAAAAATCGTTCCATGACTGGTTTTATCTTCATTCCAAATGACCAGCATGGCATCGCATTGTTCTATAATTTGCAGATTTCTCTTTAATGGTGCACCTTTGTGGTATCGCACGTAATCGGGCCGGATTATTTTACAGGGAATATTCAATTGGTCTGCGCATTTTTCAGCCTGTTTGTCAATTCCACAGGCACCACCGGTAATAATTGATGTAATTCTTCGTCTGCCGAGGAATGTATTAAATTCCTTAACGTTGCGACTGAACAGTGCCGTAAAATCAAAGGATTTATTGCTTCTGCTTCCTGTAATGCCAAGTTTCACAAGGCAGTACCCGGGTTATGC
>JAZRNP010000260.1:0-2075 GCA_045648225.1 Victivallaceae bacterium
CCTGCAGCTTGTATTTTGCATATTCGGTGATATATTAGAAGTCGTACTGAGGTGCAGAGTGAAGCCTCTGCTGTTGCAGCTGAACTGATTAAAAACGGCGGCATTTGGAATGTTGCTGTCCGGGCTTGTTTTTGCTGTTCACAACGATACTGAAATTTCTGTTGCAAGTACTTTCCGCAGCAGCACTTGCGGAAGAAAAAGCGAATTTTTCAGGTGAACTTGAACGCCGGTGGGTTCTGCAGATCGGGATAAAAAGTGCGTCATCCGGGGTGAGCCGGTGAAGTGTTTTTTTGACTTTCAGCTTTTCGATTCCGTCAGGGATGAAAATTACCCCCAGTTGTAACAGATATTTGTTTCGGAAAACAGGTAATAGTATCTATGCGTATTTGGAAATATTTGATTCAAGTATACGAAACTCTCTGTCTTCGTTTTACTTGGTTGAGAAATCTGGTTTTATACGGCGTGTTCGGTTTATCAGCAGCCGTGTTGGACTATGCAATATTTTTTGTCTTGAACAATTGGGGCAATGTTTACCCGGAAATTGCCAGTCTCACCGGCAATATTTGCGGATTTTTGTTCACATTTTCCTGCAATACTTTTTTCAATTTCAAAAAAGCAAACCACATTCTGTTCCGATTCATCTCCTATTTGTGCATCAGCATGGGGGGAATGACTTTGTCCACTTTGCTCATTCACTATACCAAAAGTTTTGCCAACATTTACTATTTGAAGGCGGCTCTGGTTTTGTTCGTCATTCCGGCAATTCAATTCATCCTGAATAAAAAGATAACCTATCGAAACTTCGCGGATTGAAATTTATGAAATTTGTGAATACATGGCTGCAAATGAGTTTCATGCAAAAATTCTTTGTCATTTTTTTGATATGTTCAGGAATTTTGTGGACCGTTGTTCCCGCCACATACCACTCCACGCTGCATTTTGATCCGGCTGAAACCTTGATGTGGGGGAGCACTTTCAACTGGGGAAACGCCAAGCATCCGCCGATGGCCGGGTATATGCTTTACAACTTTTGCAGACTTTGGGGATTTCCGAATTTTTCCATATTTCTGCTGAGCCAGATCTGCGTCACCATCGGCTTGGTGTATATCTACAAGCTGGCCAGATGCTTTTATGATCGGGACAAAAGCGTTATTGCGACCTTGCTGATCACATTTTATTTCTTTTACAACTACGAAACGCCCAAATTCAATGCCAACATCCCCCATTTGCTGTTTGTCCCGATGATGTGCTACTACTTCTATCGCGGATGCATTGCAAACAAATGGCATCATTGGATTTTGCTGGCAGTCAGTACCGCTTGCGCCTGTTTGAGCAAATATTCAGCCGGAGTCATGGCAATCTCCTTTTGCCTTTTCCTGGCGGTCAACAAAGATGCGCGCAAGATATTGCTGTCCGTCAAGCCCTATGCCGCCGGATTGCTGCTTCTGGGATTGCTGACGCCCCATCTGCTGCTGTTGATCCAAACCGATTTCCTCGTCTTTAATTATGTGACCCATGGCGAAGAGATGAAATACGGCTATGTGGGACAGTTATGCGGTTTGGCCGGAGCAATTGCCCTGCCTTTGCTGTGCATGAGTACCGCATGGTTTATTTGCCATGTTTCAAGCAGGATCAAATACCCCAGTTTCAGTTCGACACTCTTCAGATCCCCGGCGTTCCAGTATTCCGGATCTATTATTTGGGGTCAGGCCGCCTTTCTCTTTGTTATGGGGATATGCGGCCACCGCTTATCTGCAATGTGGGTGTTCCCGTTGTTTCTGACGGCGGGCATATTCATTATGTCGCTCTACCCGGCAATCCCGTTAAGCGACAGAATCAAACGGTCTTTTTGCCTGTTTTGCTCAGTTTTTGCGGCGATCATGGTGCTTTTCCCGCTGGTCTATTACCATTGCAACAGCAAATACCGCTACCATATCGCCAAGGAAGATCTGAAAAACGCGGCAAGAGATTTCTACTTGCGGAAAACCGGCAAAGAGATCCCTTTTATCTCCGGTTCGATCTGGGAGGCGGGAATGCTTCAAAATTGTTTCAAATACACGATCAAAGCGGCACCG